>JAPUIN010000330.1 GCA_027297005.1 Acidobacteriota bacterium | reverse complement strand
GTCAAGGAAAAGATCCTGGCGGCGCGGCGGGCCCAGATCGACACCATCATTCTGCCGGAGCCGAATCGCAGGAACCTCGAGGAGGTTCCCAAGCTCATTCGCAAAGGGCTTCGGTTCGTATTTGTGTCAGATGTCAGCGAGGTGTTCGACATCGCGCTGGCCGATCCGGTCTCAAGGCGGGCGGGCCCCCGGATGAGCACCGGACGGCCCGTCGCGGCAGTCTAGCCTCCAGTCCAGGGGGCGCATGGCGAATCTCGCGCACCTTCACGAACAGGGGTTCATCGACCTCATCACGCGTCTGAGCCGGCGATCCCGTGTGCGTCCGATCATCGGGATCGGAGACGATGCCGCGTCCTTCGCCCTCCCGCCGCGAACCCGGATCCTTCTCACCACTGACCTCCTCACCGAGGGGATCCATTTCCAATCCGGGACGACCCCGGGACGGCTGCTTGGCCACAAGGCGCTGTCCGTGAATCTGAGCGACATCGCTGCCATGGGGGGCGCCCCGCATGCCTGCGTCATCTCCGTCGGTTTTCCGCGCCGCACGCGGGCGGCCTACGCCGCCGATGTGGCGCTGGGACTCGCCCAGCAGGCTCGACGGTACGGGGTGATGATCGTCGGCGGGGACACCTGCGCCTCGAAATCGCTGATCCTGTCGGTGGCGCTGCTGGGGGTGGTCGAGCGCGGCCGGGCCGTGCGACGGGACGGCGCGCGCAAGGGGGACGGCCTGTTCGTGAGCGGATATCTGGGCGGCTCGACGACCGGTCTCCACCTTCTCCGTCGCGGGGCCCGGCTCGGCGACAGCAACCGGTTGACCGGCCTGCGGCTCGGTCCGCGCCTGCGCAGATACGCTGCGGCGGCGGTGAGGCGGCATCTCGATCCGACGCCGAGAGTTCTCCTCGGCCGCGCCCTCGGGTTGACCGGCCTGGCCACTTCGATGATCGATCTGTCGGACGGGCTGACGCGCGATCTCCAGCGCCTCTGCTGTGCGAGCGGCGCAGGGGCCATCATCGCGGAAGCGGCGATCCCGATCGACCCCTCGGCGCGCGCCCTCCTGGAACGCCGCCGGGCCCTCGAAGCGGCCCTCGTAGGTGGAGAGGATTACGAGTTGCTGTTCACCGCCCACCTGGACCACGAGGCCCAGATCACCAAGGTGGCCCGCCGGTTGCGCCTGCCCGTCACACGAATCGGAGAGATCCTCCCGCGGCGTGACGGAGTCCGGCTGCTGACGGGGGAGGGGCGCTATCGCCCGCTTCCCCGGGGAGGCTTCGAGCACTTCCGCACCACCCGACCGCGCCGTTGACCTGTACAGATATCGCCCGTATGATGCGCCCGCTCCCGGCCCCGGTGACCTCCGTCGCGGACCGGGCCCCGGTGCCGTGCGAGCTGACCCGCTTCCCTTCGAATCCGGACAGGGCCTTCGGATCGCTCCGGCGTGTGCCGTCGTGCCGATCCCCTCATGGAACGCACGGCGGGAGGCGATCCAGGAGTCATGGACGATCAGGATCTGATCCGCCGCGCAGCGGCGGGCGCAATCGAGGCGTTCGAGGTTCTCGTGGAGCGCCGGCGGGAGCGCATCTTCTGGATCACCTATCACGTGGTGGGGGATATGGAACTCGCCCGGGATGTGACCCAGGAGGTCTTCCTCCGCCTGTTCCGCGTGATCCACCGGTATCGATCGGGAGCTAGTTTCGACGCCTGGTTGTATCGGATCGCCTTCAACCTCGCAATCGACACCCTGCGCCGCGAACGCCCTCACCGCGAGACCTCCCCCCTCGACCAGGTCACCGACAGTGGCCCGGCTACGACCGACTCCTCCTTCCATTCGGCCACCGCCCTTCCTGAGGATCTACGCGCGCGTGAGGTGCGGCGGATCTTCGCGGAGCTGTCGTCTCGACTCCCCAAAAAACAGCGGCTCGCCTTTATCATGAGGGAGATCGAGGGATTGCCGACCGCCGAGGTCGCCAGCGTCCTTCGCACCACCGAATCGACCGTTCGGAATCAGGTCCTCCAGGCACGAAGAACCCTGCAGGAGGAACTGAGACGACGATTCCCCGAATACTGTCCTACCGCCCGAAAGAAGTAACGGGATCGTAATTGGCGCTGCAGATAGACGCCCAGGACCAAATTCACGTAAATCGATATGCGGGGCGGGGTGACCGCCACGCCACCAAAAGGGTCGCATGAGCCATCACGAACCGAAATCCTGCCAGACCGTCGCACCCCATCTGGACCGCTTTTCTCTAGGGGTCCTCCCTGAAGGGGAGGAGAGTGCCGTCAGGGACCATCTGGAAGCCTGCTCCTCGTGCCGCACCCTCGTGGCCAGGCAGGATCCTTCGGTCCTGTTCCTCGAAATGCGAGGCCATCAGTTGCCGGATTCGTTCTGGGCCGGGTTCTCAGACCGACTCAGGGCAGGTCTGGAACCGGCCCGGTTCCGCTGGAGCGACCTGTTCCGCTATCCCCGGCTGGCCTATCTCACCGCCCCGGCTGCCCTGGCTTTGATTCTTGCCGTCACCCTGTTCGTCGCTGAATCCGGGCGGATCCGGGTGCCGGGCCAGGCCGGCCAGCAATTGACCGGCACAATTCCTGGCGTGGATCCCGGGCGGATCGCGGACGGCCTGGTCGCTGGAGATCCGGTGGCCCTGCTCGGCCCTCCCGTGCTCGAGGAGGTTGGCTTGCCTGAAGCGCGCGTCTACCGGTTCGACGTGGGAGAGGCAAGCGATCCGACCCCGATTTTTCTGGTGTTTGATGAGTCGATCAATATCTGATCCAGGAGCCTGTTCATTAATGGCGTGGGGCCGCGTTCTGACGTCGCGGCGCCTCGAATCCGGCGGCGCGATCTCCACCCGCCGCGAGAGGAGGGTCGTCCCTTGAGCCGGTGCCGCCCGTTTCGGACATGCATGTCCCTCGCCGTGGTGCTCCTCGTCGCCGCCCTCATGCCGTCGGCCTACCCTCAGTTGGCGGACCCGACCGCGCGCGACGCCCGGATGACCGATCGCACCATGGCCCTGTCGGAGAAGATCTTCACGATCAAATTCAAGACGGTGGACTCCGTCTATCTGCTCGCCAGTCCCATGCTGGGGTTGCGTGGCTCGATCCGGGCGCAGCCGCACCAGCGCACGCTCTCCATCGTCGACACGCCGCAGAACCTGGCGCGCATCGCTCAGGCGATCTCTTCGTTCGACGTTCCACCGCGCTCGGTCGAGGTCGAGGTGCAGTTGATCCTGGCCACGACGGGCAAGGGTTCACCCGAACCGACACCACCCCCGATCCGGGGTGTCATTGAGAAGCTGAACGCCCTCAGCACCCGTTGGAACGACTACCGGCTGGTCGGCAACGCTCGCGTGCGAGGCACCGAGGGGGAGTTCAGCAGCCTGCGCGTGGGGGACGAGTACCGGGTGAACTTCCGCGTCGACGCGGTTTCGGAGGAGAGTCGGATCATCCGGTTCAAGCCGTTCGAGCTCGAGCGTCGCGATCTCACGGTCGAGGGAAACGAGCGTTACACGCGGGTCATGAACACCGTGCTCAATCTGAGGGAATCGCAGCTGTTCATCGTGGGGGCGTCGAAGATGGAGCAGAGCAATCGGGCCCTGTTCATGACCATCACCGCGTCCCTCGTGACGCGCTAGCCGGAGCCGGGACGACGGAGTCGAGGAACATGCCGGAATTCATCGCGAGGATTGGAACAGCCGACGGAACCGTGATGGAGCGCAGCTTCGTCGCCGATTCCGAGACGGCGCTGCGCGCCGAGCTACAGCAGCAGGAATACCTGATCCTCGGCATCAGAAAGAAGAGCGCTCTCGGCCGCCTGCTCCCCGACTTCACGAGAAAGAGATCGATCAAGATGAGCGAGTTTCTGCTGTTCAATCAGGAGTTCGCCGCTCTGATCCGCGCCGGGCTCCCGATCATCGCCAGTCTCGACATCCTGATCGAACGCCGGAAGAATGAGGTGTTCCGCAAGACTCTCTCCGACATCCGCGATCGTGTTCGCGGGGGCGCGTCGCTGTCGGAAGCGTTCGATGCCCAGGGGGAGATGTTCCCGAAGATCTACTCGTCGACGCTTGCCTCCGGGGAGCGCTCGGGCGAGGTCGCCACGATGCTGCATCGATTCATCACCTACCAGAAGACGATCGCGACGCTGCAACGCAAGGTGATCGCGGCCCTGATCTACCCGGTCTGCCTGTTGCTGCTTTCGATCGGGATCGTCGCCATTCTGGTCGTCTACGTGGTGCCAAAATTCGTCGATTTCTACGCCGATTTCGGTGCCGACCTGCCGTTGATCACGAGGTTGATGCTGGGGATCTCGCAAATGGTCACGAACAACCTCGTGCTGATCACGGCAGGCATCCTCGCGGCTGCGTTCGCGTTCCGGACCTGGGCTCAGACAGACGCCGGCAGGCTCGTTCTCGATCGTGTCCAAGTCAAGCTGCCGCTGTTCGGCGGCATCTTTCATCGTTTTGCGATCACGCGCTTCGTGCGGACCCTGGGCACGTTGCTCGCGGGCGGGATCCCTGCGGTGACCGCGCTCGGGATCTCCGCACGCGCGGTTGGGAACCGGGCCTTCGAAATACGCCTGATGGACGTCGAGCGCAAGGTGCGCGAGGGCGGCAGCATCTGGCAGTCGCTGGACGAGACGCAGTTGTTCAGCGACATCGCGATCGAAATGACCCGAGTCGGAGAGCAGACCGGCGCTCTGCATGAGATGCTGGAGAACATCTCCGAGTTCTATGATGAGGAGATTGAAACGAGGCTCGGGCTGATGATGGCGCTCCTTGAGCCATTGATGCTGATCGGCATGGGGGTGATCGTCGCGTTCATGCTCCTGGCGATCTATCTGCCGCTGCTGCGCTCATACGCGCAATCGTCGTACTGAAGGAGCAGGCATGGCGAAACCCCAGAACGAAGAGATGCCGATCCGGCCGCCCGAGGCCGAGGGCACGGGCGGCGAGCCGAACCTCTCCGGAGAAGTCGCGCAGGCGCAGCGCGTCGCGGCGCGCCTTGGGATCCCGTTCGTCGATCTGTCCGACTTTCCGATCGATCAGGATCTGTTCCGTGCGATTCCGGTCGACCTGATGTTCCGCTACAACTTCATCCCCTGGAAGGAGGAGAACGGGAAGCTCGTGGTCGTCATTTCGGATCCTTCGGATGTTCTGATGGTCGACGAGCTCGAGATCATGCTCGGGCGTCCGCTCAGCGTCTGCGTGAGTGCCAAGACCGCGATCAGCGACGTGCTGAAGAAGTCCGAATCGAGCCAGCGTGTTCTCGATGCCGCAACCGAAGAGTTCAAGATCCAGGTGATCCACGACGACGAGGAGGAAGGGGACGAATCGCTCTCGATCGACAAGCTCACCTCGGCTGACTCGCCCATCATTAAGCTGGTCGACTCGACGATCTTCAACGCCCTGCAGCGCCGTGCCTCCGACGTGCATATCGAGACCCGCGAGCGCGAGGTGGTGATCAAGTACCGGGTCGATGGGGTGCTGTACCCCGCCATGGATCCGATCGACAAGCGGTTTCACTCCTCGATCATCTCGCGCATCAAGGTCATGTCCGAGCTCGACATCGCCGAGAAGCGGATCCCCCAGGACGGACGCTTCAAGCTGAAGATCAAGGGGCGGGCGATCGACTTCCGCGTCTCGATCATGCCATCGGTGCACGGCGAGGACGCGGTCATCCGTATTCTGGACAAGGAGGCGGTGAACGAGGAGTTCTCCGAGCTCCGCCTCGACATTCTTGGATTTACTCCGGCCGAACTGAAAAAGCTGCGCAGGTTTATCCGCGAGCCGTACGGCATGGTGCTTGTGACCGGTCCCACCGGATCCGGAAAGACCACAACGCTGTACGCGGCCCTCTCCGAAATCCGATCGAGCGAAGACAAGATCATCACCATCGAGGATCCGGTCGAATACCTGCTGCCGGGAATTACCCAGATCCCAGTCAACGAGAAGAAGGGGCTCACGTTCGCCCGCGGGCTGCGGTCAATCCTTCGGCACGATCCCGATAAGATCATGGTCGGGGAGATCCGCGACGAGGAGACGGCGCAGATCGCGGTCCAGTCGGCGCTCACCGGCCATCTCGTATTCACGACCGTTCACGCGAACAACGTCGTCGACGTCCTCGGCCGCTTTCTGAACATGAAGGTCGAGCCCTACAACTTCGTCTCGGCACTCAACTGCGTCGTCGCGCAGCGTCTCGTCCGCGTGATCTGCGCCCGCTGCAAGACGCG
>JAPUIN010000033.1 GCA_027297005.1 Acidobacteriota bacterium | reverse complement strand
GTCGGCGGGGGACGGATCAGAGCGGGATGACGGTGCCGCTCCTGAGAAGGAGTAACTCGCCGCGCACCATGGCGCCGGGCACGCCGCGACGCAAAGCCTCCAGATAAATCCGCATCTGATCGGCGTATCGTTCTTCGGGTTTCGTCCCCCCCTCGGCACGGTCCGTCTTGTAGTCGGCGGCCACGATCGTCCCGTCCCGTTCCCGATAAACCAGATCGATCGCCCCGATCCACGTGATGCCCGCCCCGTCGCGGTAGAGCAGCGGGACCTCGCGTCCCAGAACCTGCAGTCCGCGGAGCCGCCCGGGAAGATCCGTGGCCAGGAACTGCGCCACGATCTCCTCGACGAGTCGGCCGATCTCGTGCGAGAGATCACCTGTGCCGGACGCGGGTCGCCCGGTCGCGGCGACCGCGCTCAGAATCTCTTCCTGTGCGACGATTCTCAGGCGCTCCGGGTCATTGAAGTCCCAGCGTTCGAGCGCGCGGTGTATCACGGTCCCGGCCTCGCGCGCCGCGTCGGGCGTCCCGATCGCCCGCCGCCGGGCGGTTGGCGCTTCCTCCTCCCGACCGTCCTCCGCTGCGAGCTTGAGATCGCCGCCACCGGCCGGCCAGCGGATCGGCGAGCCGACCGCCGCCCGCGCCGACGCCGAAGCGTCGCGCAGCCGGGCAGCGGCGTGGGCCCAGATCGGATCCTCCCGTGGCGAGCGCCGCGAGGCCGGCCGGACGGGCGCCGGAGCGATGCGTCGATGTCGAACTCCTTCCGTGAGCGTACCGTCCTCCGGGGGACCGTCGCGAAGGATGTACCCGATGTGGGCGAGCGCGTCCCGCCACGGGGCCGGATGGCGGGAGAATCGGCTGTTGATCAGAATCAGACGCTCCCGCGTGCGGGTGCAGGCGACGTAGAGCACGCGTTTCTCCTCGGCGCGCTCGTGCTCGTGATCCAGCAGACTCCGATCGACACTCGCGATGTTGCGGATTCCGTCCTCTAGGCGAACCGCCAGGAACCCCTCCCGATCATCATTCCAATCCACCTCGTGTCCCTGGGAGCGGGAGACATTCGGTGCGCGTCCGAGGTCCGGAACGATGACGACGGGATACTGCAGCCCCTTCGCCTTGTGCACCGACAGGATCCGGACGGCATTGACGGTTTCGTCGGCCAACGGACTCTCTCCCTCGGCGCGCGCTCCCTGGAACTCCTCGTCGATCGCGATGAGCGTCCTCTCCAGCGAGAACCCCCCGCGGGCGATCTCGCCGGCCCGGGAGACGATCTTGCGCAGGTTGGCGATCCGCTGCGCCCCCTCGAAGTGGGCGGCATGCAGGATGCCCAGGGGTGTGGTGGTGAGAACGGCGCGGACGACTTCGTCGCTGGCCAGCCCCACCGTCCGGTCCCTGAACGTGCGCAGCAGCGCGAGGGCGCGACGGATGTTGGGGAACGCTTCGTAATCTTTAATGCCGCCGTCGGCGAGGTTCAGTCGTCCACCCGCGGCGGCGAATTGCGCCAGCTCGGCGTCGGGAGCCGCTCCAAGCGGCCCGCGCATCACCGCGAGCACCGCCGCGCCGTCGTGCGGGTTCGCCACCGCTCGCAGGAACGCGAGGAGGTCGGCCACCTCGCGCCGCTCGTAAAATTCCCGTCCACCCTCAACGAGGAAGGGAATGCCCGCCCGCCGCAGCGCACGCACGTAAAACCCGGCTTGAGTGAGGGCGCGCATGAGGATCGCGTAGGAGGAAAAACCCGGCTCCCCGGCGACGGGTCGCGACGGGGCATCGCGCGCGATGAAGGATGCGATCGCCCCCCCCTCGGCGGAGCGACGGTCGGACGCCCGGCCGGCGTCCGGGATCGACCAGATCTCCACCCGCTCCTCTCCGCCGGCAGAACCCAGAGCCGAGACGATCGGTTCGTATTCGGGTGAGACGGTCCGTCCGGTTCCATTCCCGGCCGTCATCCAGGCTGCGAACAGCCGGTTGATCGGCTCGACGACCTCCTGCGGCGCGCGAAAGGAAGCGCTCAGGGTGAGACGCTCCCCCCCGCAGGCGCATACCCGGTGCACCGCCCGCTCGTACGCCTCGATATCGGCTCCGCGGAAACGGTAAATTGATTGTTTCGGGTCCCCGACGATGAACAGGCGTCCCGGCTCGAGTGGCAGGCCCCAGGGGTCATCCCCCGCACCCTCACCGGCGAGGAAGAAGAGAATTTCGTACTGGAGGGGATCCGTGTCCTGGAACTCGTCGACCAGGAGGGTCCGGTAGCGCCCGGTGAGGTCGCGCCGCACGACGGGCGAACGGGACAGCATGTCGCGGGTGAGGCGCAACAGGCCATCGAATGAAATGGAGCCGGCGGCCAGGGCGCGCTCACGGCAATGGAGCGCGAGCGGTCGGGCGGCCTCGACGAGCGCTCCGACCGTCTCCTCCTCGACCCGGGCCAGCATCTTGATCACCCGCCGGCCATCCTCAGCCGTCTCCTTGACCTCTTCCGGGGAGGCGCCGGACAGCTTCCCCCCCGGGCTGGGCGTCCCCCATCCCAGATAGTCGTCGAGGGAGCGCGTCGCCCGCGCCTCCCTCATTGCCGCCAGGCCCCCCTCGATCGCCGCCTCGAGAAAGGCGCGTGTCGACGTGAGGAAGTCCCGCATGTTCCCGTTCATCCCGTTCGATCGCCCCAGGAGATCCTCGATCGCGGCAGACAATGTCCTGATCCTCCCGCCGAGAATTGCTTCGATCGTCGCTCCGCGATACGGTCGATCGGAGGCGATGGCCGCATCCGGGATACTCAGCGAAGAGAGGGAGCGGCCGATCGCCCGGACGATCTCGAGCCCGTCCGGCACGGCGAGCACCCGTTCCCAGAGATCCAGACGGCTCGCCTCTCCACCGAGTTCCTGATCGAGAAACCGACTCCACTCTTCATCAAAAATCCTGTTGAGATCCAGGCCATCGTCGACAGTGAAAACCGGATCCACCATCGCCTCGCGAGGGTGACGTCGCAGGATTCCGGCGCAGAAGGAGTGGATCGTCGACACCGTTGCGGAGTCAAGATCGACAAGTGCGTCGAGGGCGCGCTTGGCGATGGCGTCTGGAGATTGTCCCGCTTCGCCGATGAGCCACCGATAGGAGCGCACGGCCTCCCCCTCGCGTGCGTCGCTTCCCTCCCCGGAATCTCCCGAGACGGCGAGGGACCGCAGCTGGTCGAGACCGGTGGCCATACGCCGCTGCAGCTCAGCGGCCGCCTTCTCGGTGAAGGTGATCGCGGCGAGGTTTCCGATCGCAAGATGATCCGAGCCGATCAGGTTCAGGACGCGCTCGACGAGCAGGGCCGTTTTCCCGGTACCGGCGCCCGCGGTGACGACGATATTGCGATCGAACAGAGTCACGGCACGGATGCGGTCCTCGGCGTCCGGGAGCGTCATCTCTTCTCTCCGTCGTCGGAGCCGGCCGGTGTGAGGAGGGGCCTTCTGGTATTTTTTCCTGCCAGAAGGGCGTAGGCCGCGCCGGGTGTCGCGGTTGTAAGCCGCTCGCGCGTCGGCGTGTGCGATCGGCGGCAGGCGGCCGTGTACGGGCAGGACCGACAGGCGAACGGTGTCTCATCATTGAGCGGGTAGTGCCCTGCAGCCGCCAGGTCACGCAGAACGGAGAGCGTTTCCAGGAATCCGGAACGGACCTGCTCGAAACGGTCCGCATCGAGCGGAAAGCGATCCTCCCCCACGGCGAACGAGGGCCCGATTCCGATGACCTCGGCGCCAGCCCTGACACCGGATGGATGCCGACCGGCATGGAGAGATTCCGTCATCAGGATGTACAGCGGTAGCTGCAGTCGACGCCCCTTCAGGCCGGCGGCGAGATCGACGTAGTTCTCGAGATGCCCGGATGACTTGTAGTCGGTCACGAGCAGCTCACGCTCACCGCGCAATGTCACGCGGTCGAAACGGCCGCGCAGCGGGAGGGCGCCTCCGTACGGACCCAGGTCGACGAGCACTTCGGCGCCCGACTCGAGCTCGATCACGTGAGCGCCGTCGCGCGCCAGCGCCTCGACATCCCAGGAGAGAAACCTGTGCAGGGACGCACGCCATAGTGTGGAGAGATTCCTCCACAGCACTGGATAGAGGGGGCGCATCCGCTGCTCGACCGTCTTCGCATGGCGATGCCAGGCAGCGTCGGCCAGGTCGTGCGCCCGCCTCACAGCCGCGACAGGATCACCCGCGAGATCGCCGGCATCGGCCAGCTCCCGGTAGACGTCGCGCAGGACCTCGTGGACGATCGTCCCGAGCTCCCGGGACTCGATCTCGTGGCGACCGGAGACCTCCCGGAGTTCGTCGACACCCAGCACGTGACGGAAGTAATAACGTTGGGGACAGACCCCGAGCTGTTCCAGTCTCGAGGGGGACCAGTTCGGCGGGGACGGGACGGCGTCTCCGATGCTGGCGTCGTAGCTCAGATCCCGGCCGTCGAAATCTTCCACGATGTCGAGCATGGCGAGTCCGGCGTCGAGCGCTCCGCAAGGGTCGATCCCGTCCGGCAGCGGGAGCCGCGTTGCGGCACGGCGCACCGCGCCCGGCGAGCCGAGCTCGAGGGCGGCGCCGATCGACGCTTCGAGCGGGGAAAGGAGACCATGCACACGGGCAGCCTGGCGACCCGCGGATGCCGGATGGCCGGTCACCCGGACCGCCCTTTCGATCGCCAGGTCCTGCTCGGCGGAGCCCAGGCAGGCGCGCGCGACCTCCCGCAAGGCGAGACTTGGAATCCGCGCGCGACCACCCTCGTCGGCGTGCTGCCAGGAGATCGTGAGATGCCGGCGGGCGGCCCCGAGCAGGTGCGCCAGGAGGAGGCGCTCCTCGCTGCGTCCGGCCGACTTCAGCGGGAGCGGCGCGCGGAACCGAGCCCGGAGCAGCCGACGGTCGGGGTCACCGAGGAACGGATCCTCGACGGGACGCCGCGGGATCAGGTCGGCGTTGAAGCCGATCAGAAAGACCGCGTCGAACGAAAGCCCGCGAGCCTGCATCGCGTCCAGCACCCGCACGCCGCACGGCTCGCTGCTGAAATCTCCGCCCGCCGGCTCAGGAGCGGGAGAGATGGTGAGCGAGGCGCCCCTGAGGGCCGACTCAAAGAAAGTGCGCGCTGCCGCGCGGTGAAAGGGGAGCCCGGCCCGTCCGAGATCGCGCAGATCCGAGAGCAGACCGACCAGCAGGTCCTCGGCCGGTGCGCCTGCGCTATCCGGGCTGGCGTCGGGGGGGAGCATCCGTGCGATGAGTGCCTCCATCGCGTCGGCCCACCCGTCGAAGGACCGTGCGTCCCGCAGAGGCCGGGAGACACCATGCAGCCTGCGGACCGTGGATGCGAGGGTCAGGGCGCGATCGAGAAGCACCTCGCGGAACTTACGATACCGGACGGCAGCCTCGGGATCCGGATGATCAGCGGAGAACGGCTCATGGGCTTCGACCCATCGCGGAAGATCGCTCGTCCAGGCGGTCAGTCCGCCCGGCACGCCAAACTCGCGGCTGAGTCGGTCCCACGCCGCCGCGTAGCGGAGAGGGTCGGGGCCTCCCGTGCGCAGCATGCCGCTGCGGCACAGATCGATCAACGACTGGCGCGGATAATCGTCGAGAACGGTGCGGACCAGATCGTGTACGGCCTGAACGCGCGCCTCGCGCAGGGCGCCGAGCGTTGCTGTCGTGGTGAACGGCAGACCATGCTCCTCGAAAACCGGTCGCAGGTGGCAGGCGTACGGTTCGAGGGATCGGGCGATGACCGCGATGCGATCGAGCGTGACACCGCTCTTCTCACGCAGAGCGAGGATCCGCAGCACCACCTCACGCAACTCGGCTCCTGCGCCCTGGGCGTGAAACAGGTGGACGGACCCCGGGGACGGAGCGGGCGGTTCCCGGGTGTCGTCGTACAGGAACGGCAATCGATCGGACAGGAGGTGTCGGTGGACGGGGGGCTGTTCGGGTCCTGCATCGGTCTTCGCGCCATGCCCGGACAGGCTCCCGGGGGCTTCCACAAGCGGCGCAGGCACCGCGTTCAGCATTTCCTTCCAGAATGCGCGCGCGTGTTCATGGGCAACCGAATGAGGGTGGGAGGGGACAAGGTAAATCACGCGCCCGGCCGATTCCTCGACCGCCTTCATCAGGGCAAGGTTGATGCCGATCAGTTCGTAGGCGCCGTAATGGATGACGAGCCGGAAACGTCGGGCGTAATCGCGGACGTACGGAAGCGCCGCGACCAGGGTGCCGGATCGATCGGCGAGGCCAGCACTGCGCAGATCCTCGAGGCGCGCCCGGTAGGCATCGTACAGTCTCAAAACCTCGCGCCCGCGGGGGGTGATCCCGGCCGTATGGGCGGCGCCGGCGCCGATGCCGGACTCGCGCAGATCGCTGATGGTGGAGAGCAGGGCGCCGACCGCTCCCGGCCTGCGGGCGGCGTATCGGGCCAGCTCGCCTCCCGATCCCGCGAGCGCGCGCGCGAGGATCTGCTCGCGGACCGGTGTGGAGAGCGTTCGAGGCGCTATCTTTCCGGCGGCGGACAGCGCCCCGCGGGCCAGCGCGCCGTGATGCAGCAGGACGACGCTCACCAATCCGGGGAACGCTTCAGCGAGAACGGTACGCAGGTGGGTAATCAGCCACCGGGTCGGCGCCACGACGGCGATCGGAGCGAACGGATCGGCGTCCTCTCCCGCCCGCATGCCGCGGATCAGATCGACGAGTCGGGCCTCCAGGAGACCAAAGTCGTGATGTCCTTCGATGTGGCGCACGCCTGGGGGACTCCCGTGCTGGAAGCTTGATCATATCCGGTCTTCAGGCGGCGGGGGAGATGCGTGGGGGAACGTGGGCCGGAATACTCAGCGGCATGATCGTGATAGAGGAGGGACGCAAGACCCGGACAGGCTCCCCGTTCAGGATGGCTCGAGATCGTCGTCCGGGGCGAGGGCATGGTGTCCGCTGTTCATGAACTCCTCGACCTCCTCCTGGAGGCTCTTCGCACCCTCGACCGTTTTCTTCTTCTTCGTTCCCGACGCCTTCTTGCGCTTGGGCTCCGGTTCGGGCTCGCGCGCCTCCAGCCGGGCCATGAAGTCAGACTCCTCTTCGGAGACGGCCGGTAGCGGTGGCGGCGGTAGAGGGGTCACCGTGGACGGAAGCGATTCAGGGGACGGCAGAAAGGAGTCGACAAGCAGATGCTTTTTCGGTGTGAGGACTTCCAGCTCGAAGCGCTGGTAGATATCGATACCGGAGGAGGTGAGGCTCAAGCCGCGCTCTCCTTGGTCCCCGCACCATCCTGCTGGAACATCCGCAGGCCTCGTCGGGCGTTCTCATTCATCGGGTCGAACTCCAGGGCACGCTTCCACGCCTGAAGCGCCCGGTCGGGCTGCTGCAGCTTGTAGAAACTGTTGCCGAGGTTGGTGTAGGCGATGCTGGTGTCGGCCGCGTTCTCGATCGCCTGACCGAACA
>JAPUIN010000329.1 GCA_027297005.1 Acidobacteriota bacterium | reverse complement strand
AGGGGAGCCACCATGATGGTCGTGATCGTCCTGATCGCCCTCGGCGGAATCGTACTGATGGTTGCGCTCTTCGTGGCCGGCATCTACAATCGTCTCGTCACGCTCAAGAACCGTTTCATGAACGCGTTCGCTCAGATCGAGGTGCAGCTCAAGCGGCGCTACGATCTGATCCCGAATCTGGTGGAGACGGCCAAGGGCTACATGGCCCACGAGCGCGAGACCCTGGAGGCGGTGATCGCGGCACGGAATCAGGCGCTGAGCGGACTGAAGGCCGCCGCATCGGCACCAGGCTCCGCCGAAGCGATGAAGCAGTTGGCCGGAGCCGAGGGGATGTTGACCGGTGCCCTGAGCCGTATGAGCGTCGTGGTGGAGCAATACCCCGACCTGAAAGCGAATCAGAACATGATGCAACTGAGCGAAGAGCTCACCTCGACCGAGAACAAGGTCGCCTTCTCTCGCCAGGCCTTCAACGACGCCGTCACCGGCTACAACACCTACAAGCAGACGTTCCCACCGGTCATCTTCGCCGGAATGTTCGGTCACAGCCAGGACGCGACGCTGCTCGAATTCGAGGATAGCGCGAAGATGAAAGAGGCCCCCAAGGTCTCCTTCCGCTGAAGCAGATGGACTTCTTCGAGAGCCAGGACGCAGCGCGCCGGAAAACGGGCCGCCTCGTGTTTCTCTTCGCGCTGGCGGTGGTGTCGATCATCGTGTCGGTCTATGCGGTGGTCAGCATCGCCATCATTTACACGACCAAGGAGGCACGGCTCTGGCACCCCGAGCTGTTCCTGGCCGTCGTCGTCGCGACCGTGGCCGTCGTCACCTGCGGAAGCCTGTATAAAATCGCACAGCTCCGAGGCGGCGGCCGGGTGGTCGCCGAGGCTCTCGGTGGCCATCTCATTCCACGCGACACAACGGATCCACTACAGCGCAAGATTCTGAACGTCGTCGAGGAGATGGCGATCGCCTCGGGCACGGCCGTTCCCCCGGTCTACCTGATGCCGGGCGAAAAGGGGATCAACGCGTTTGCCGCGGGATACACACCCAACGACGCGGTGATCGGCGTGACGCAGGGTTGCATCGAAAAACTGACCCGATCTCAATTGCAGGGAGTGATCGCACACGAATTCAGCCACATCCTCAACGGCGACATGCGCATGAATGTCCGCCTGATCGGCATCCTCAACGGCATCCTGATCATCGGCATGATCGGGTACTTCGTCCTGCGTATCACCGCGTTCTCCGGTTCGGGTCGTGGCCGCGGCAGCAGCAAGGGTGGCGGAGGGGCCCTCGCCATTCTGGCCATCGGCGCCGGGCTTACGATCGTGGGATTCATGGGCACGCTGTTCGGTAACCTGATCAAGGCTGCCGTCAGCCGCCAGCGCGAATACCTGGCCGACGCCTCCGCCGTGCAGTTCACGCGAGACGCGGATTCCATCGCTGGTGCGCTCAAGCAGATCGGAGGCTTTGCGAAGGGTTCGGGCATCGCCAGCCCCAACGCCGCCGAGGCCAGTCACATGTTCTTCGCCAAAGCGTTGACCTCGGGTCTCACCTCCATGTTCGCCACCCATCCGCGGCTGGAAGATCGCATCCGTCGCATCGAACCCGGCTGGGACGGCACCTACCCGGACCCCAAGAAAGTCAAACCACGACAGCCGGCGCCGGTGCGCGCCCGGCCCCGAGCTGCGGTAGACGTGGCCGAAGTCATCACCGGCGCCGCCATTCTGGCCGGGGCCACGGCACAAGGCGCCGCGACCCGCGGGGGGGCGGGCGGGAAGCCGACCGGCAGCAGTGCCGTATCGGCCATCGGCCGGCCGACCACGGCCCACGTCGAGTACGCAGCCAGTCTGATACGCAGCCTGCCGGTGCCGATCGTGACGGCGGCGCGCGAGTCATATGGCGCCCGCGCCGTGATCTACGCCATGCTGCTGGGCCGGGAAACTGAGGTGCGACGCATCCAGCTGGAGCATCTTGCCGGACATGCCGATGAGGGGGTCAACCATCTCGTGCGCACCCTGCTCCAGCCGATCGCGGAGGTCGCCGCGGAGGCCCGCCTGCCGTTGATCGACCTGACGACAGCGGCGTTGCGCGAGCTGACTCCGTCACAATACCGGGCATTTCGCGGCAACATGGTGGCGCTGATCGAGGCCGACAAACAGGTGAGCCTGTTCGAATGGGTTCTGCAACGCATCGTCCTGCGCCATCTCGAACCACAGTTCAGCAGGGTGGAAACAGGTCGTGCGCGGTACCACACCCTCAATCGGCTCATACGCCCGTGTGCGGTGCTGCTCTCCGCGCTGTCCCACAGCGGCCATCATGACCCGGCAACGGTGCAGGCTGCATTCGAGCGAGCCCGGGATCACCTTAACCTTCCCAATCTGCGGCTGCTCGATCAACGGGAATGCGGCCTTGCCGAACTTCACAAGGCGCTCACGGTTCTCGACACGGTGACCTACAAGCGAAAACGAGAACTGATCGAGGCCGGAGTGACCTGCGTCAGTGCCGACAAGCGCATCACCGTCACCGAGGGGGAACTGTTACGCGGCATCGCCGACTCACTCGGCTGCCCAATGCCTCCTCTACTGCCGGGACAGCCGATCGCATGATTTCCCGCACGACAGCGGGGGGCTGTGCGGGCCGATCCGACTTTCTCCAACTCGCTGGCTTCCTTCATCACATCGATCTCTACCGCAATCCCCTGACCGTGCGAAACATGCCCTTCACCCAGTAGACCACTGGCCCGCTCAGGATCCCGATCGCGCCCATGACGAGAACACGGATGTCGCCGGCAAGCCAGTTCTCACGCGCGCTCTGCCAGACGCCCCAGAAGATCAAGAACACGGCGGGGGTGATCACCAGCGCCAGACCCAAACGCCCTCCCGGAATGCGGGAGGGGCGGGGAAGCTCCGGCTCGCAGCGTCTCAGAACGATCAGCGCCGCGTAGATCACCAAGTAGGCGAACAGCGTAGTCCACATCGACAGCAGCACGAGGTCGGTGAAGTCGAGCCAGTGCAGAGAGGCGTACAGGGCGCAATTGACGAGGATCGCCACCCACGGCGTGCGGTATCGTGGATGAAGCCGCGCGAACACGCGGGGGAATTCGCCGTCCTCCGCCATCGCCATCGGGAGTCGCGAGTAGGGGACCAGCAGACCGTTAAAGACCGCCATCGATCCGACGGCCGCGGACACCGTCATCGCGACGCCGAGCGCAATCCCCATCAGCGGCCCTCCGTGGGCAGCGCCGACCTGATCGGCGACCACGGCCAGTGATCCATCCTTCCATACCGCCCAATTGTCATCGACGGCGAGGGCGGCCCCGAGCGGCAACACGTACCCGAGAACGGAGAACACCAGCAGAAGCATCAGACCCCGGGGAAGGGTCCGGTGACTTCGCTCATACTCCTCCGCGGCGGTGCTGGGCAGCTCGTAGCCGGCATAGAACCACATTGCGAGGATCAGGGCGATGCCCAATCCCCCGACGGACGTGTTGCCGGGGGCGAGCAAAGGCTCGAAGGGGTTCCGTGTGGCTAAGGGTATCGCCAGGAGGACGAAAATTACCAGCGGCACCAGCACCAGAACCGTGAAGACCGCCGAGGAGAGGACCACGGCGCGCATTCCCCGGAAGTTGAGATAGCCGAAGATGACGATGAGGCCGACAACGATCGCGGAGCGCGCTCCGGGGCCGCCGAGTGCCCCCCACATGACCGCGCAGTAGTCGGCGACGACCACGGGGTAGATCACGTTGTCGAATATGGAGGCGACCCAGACCCACCACCCGGAGACGAACCCCCAGAACGGGCCGAGCGCCCTGCGGCACCACCGGTAGTAACCCCCTTCCACCGGGATCGCGGAGGACATCTCTGAGTTGATGAGGACGTTCGGGAGCCCCCAGACAATCGGCAGGATGAGGAACAGCCACATCGCCATCCCCGGCCCGGAGGCGGCGACGATCTCCTCGATCCCGGCGGCCCCGGAGGACAATGAGGCGTACAGGAAGATCACCAGGCCGAGGAAGCCGACCTTCCGGCCGTAGCGTCCGACCTGCCCGCTCATCGTCGGGTCCTCAAAGGGATTTGCATGAACTGGGGCCGGGCCGGCTAGATCTCAAGCTTTTTGACCCGTGCCGGGTCGGGGAGCTCCTTCGAGGCACAGTTGATGATCCCGCCGGCGTTGGCCAGAACGAATGAATCGATCGGACGGACGTCAAATGTCGGGAACGATTTCTCGTAGATGCGGATCACGTCCTCATCGTGCCGGCCGAGATCGTAGGTCGGCAGAATGATCCGGCCGTTCACCATCAGACTGTTGGCGTAGAAGCCGTGGGCGGTGTGTTCGTCGATCGGGAGCCTGTGCGGGTGGTCCTCGACGAAAGGGACATCCACGACCTCCCAACCCATCCCCTCGAAGAGGCGCTGTGTCTTTCTCAGGTAGATGTCGATCGCGGAATCCTTCACCGTCGAGTGGGCGATGATAATACGCTTCGGTCCGACGATTTTGATGTTGTTGAGATGACCCAGATCGTCCCCCGGCTCCTGATCGATCAGGATCAGCCGATCGGCCCCCAGCCACTTTTCCAGCCTGGCGTATAGATTCGGCACATGAGCGTTGTCGGTCAGGACACGCCGGGTCATCAGATACACGCCCTCTCCGTTGGTGAGCAGGTTGCCGCCGTCGATCTTAATCTCCCGGCAACGGTGCGGGCGGAACCCCGCCGGCAGGAGGAATTTCTCGTCGTTGGCGACGGAGTCCGGGCTCATCGCGCACCACTGGGGGGAGAACCCGGCGAACGCGAATTGGTGGGCGACGGGATCGCCCGTGTAGATGTCGACACCGTAGAGCGGGGTGTAGTCGCGGCACCAGAGGTCACCC
>JAPUIN010000328.1 GCA_027297005.1 Acidobacteriota bacterium | reverse complement strand
GAGGGGTTCTATGAGGACGTCGTCGAGGTGATTGAGGGGGATGCCGACGATCCGCCTGCAGAGCTCGGCGGTATTGAAGATCAGTTCGAGTTCCTGAAGTCCAGGCACGTGCTGAAATTCAAACACGATCTTCCGGCGCCGGTCATCGGCCGACGCTATCTTGGATCACCGACCTTCAATCTGGGGAATTTGCTGATCCACCGCACCAGACCGTGGTCGCAGTTTCTGCTGCCGACGGAGGTGCGCGCACAATTCGATCTCAGGCTCGTTCCGAACCAGGATCCCGGAGCGATCCTGACGGCCATCCGCCACCATCTCAATGATCACGGGTTCCCCGATATCGAGGTGGTCCGGCATCTGGCCTTCAGTCCGTGGTCGATCGATGAAGGCCATCCGCTCGTGCAGACGGCCCGGCGAACCTATGAAACGTTCGGACTGCAGCCGGAGATTCATCCATCGAGCGGGGCATCCCTCTCGTTCAGCCTCTTCGAGGAGATTGGACTGCCGCTCGTCGTGGCCGGCCTCGGTCGGGGAGGACGAGCCTTTCACACCAGCGAATACGTCTCGATCGTGGGCCTGCGCGATTTCACCAAATCGATCGTGCGGTTCCTGTACGAGTTCGCGAGCCTGCAGGCTGCATGACGAACCGAGTTCTGAAACGCGTCATCGGTCCGGCCACGATCCTCGTGATCTGCTCCGCCGGTCTCTCCTGCGTGACCCTCGAGCGGAATCCCGAGGTCGTGGGGACCTACAGCGACAAACTGAGCCCGTACAACTACAAGGAAGAAGGGGACGTCCTGATGATGGTGGTCGGCGTCGATGGCGCTCGGCTGATCCGGAGCGAACCGTACTTCCCGCTCTTCGTGCTGGTCGTCAACAAGAGCCGCGAGACCCTCACCATTTCGCGAGAGGCTTTCATGCTGGAGGATCCGCTGGGACGGCAGTACGCCATGGCCCCGACACGTGACGTCCGGGAGAAGTACCACCGCATGGATCTGGATCGCCGGATGTTCCGCACCAACTCGTCGATCACCGGTTCCTACGTCGGGATCTATACGCGCCTGGCGAGCGATTTCTACCCCTCGTCCGCTCGCACGTCCATTCAGATCAACGCGGTCACACTGCCCCCGAAGACCTACATGCAGGACGTGCTTTACTATCCGATCCCACAGAGCGGTCTCAACGACGTCGCGCTGCGGCTGGTTTTCTCCGTGAAGGAACTCCCGGAGCCGATCCCGGTCGTTTTCTCGGTGCCGAAGACCCTCGGAGTCTTCGAGAAAGAGGAGGAGGCCCCCTCGTGAGCCGCGACGGGTTCAATCTGGATCCCGCCGACCTGTCTGCTCTGGCGAAACAAGGGAGCATGATCCCCCTGTGTCGCGAGGTCGGTGCGGATCTGTTGACACCCGTCGCAGCACTCCTCCGGATCTCGCGCGGCGCCAGCAGCCCGTTCCTGCTCGAATCGGTCGAGGGAGGAGAGACGGTGGCGCGCAATTCATTTATTGGCCGAGATCCGGTCGAAATGATACGCGCACGCGTCGAATCTCCTGCCATGGACGGTGGTGATCCCCTCGTGGGCCTGCGCCGCGCGATGGAGCCTTACCGTGCCGTCCACCTGCCAGACCTGCCGCGGTTCGCGGGGGGTGCGGTCGGCTACCTGTCGTACGATATCGTGCGTGGCCTGGAGAGACTGCCACTGAGTAAGCGGTCTGACCTGCACGCCCCGGATCTTCTGTTCGGCATTTACGACACGATCCTCGCCTTCGATCATCTCAAGCAGCGCATCCAGATCGTCTCCAACATCCGCACCGAGGAAGGGGGACGTCCGATCGCTGCCAGGCGGCTGGCGGAGCGATACCGGCGGGCCCGCCGGCGGATCGAGTCGATCGAAGAACTGCTTCGAGGGGATCTTCCACGAAGAACTCGCCGGCGCCGATCGCGGGGACGGTGGTCCTGCAACATCACGGAGTCGAGCTACAAAGCGAGTGTCCGACGTGCGAAGGAATACATCCGGGCGGGAGATATCTTTCAGGTCGTCCTGTCACAACGATTTGCGCGACGGACCGCTGCGCATCCGCTCTCGATCTACCGCGCGCTCCGGCGGATCAATCCGTCACCCTACATGTACTTCTTTGATTTCGGTGAGATCGGGCTTGCGGGGGCGTCGCCGGAGATGCTCGTGCGGGTGGAGGGGAACCGAATCCAGACCCGGCCGATTGCGGGAACCCGGCCGCGGGGACGGAACGAGGACGTTGACCGGCGCATGGAGGAGGAGTTGCGCTCCGATCCCAAGGAGCGTGCCGAACACGTGATGCTTGTCGATCTTGGACGCAATGACCTGGGACGCGTGAGCACTGGAGGGTCCGTCGAAGTCACCCGGTTCATGGGCGTAGAGCGTTACTCCCACGTGATGCATCTCGTCTCGGAGGTTGCGGGGCAGCTGCGGAGCGATTGCGATGCCTTCGACGCACTCCTCGCGTGCTTTCCGGCCGGGACGGTCTCGGGGGCGCCGAAGGTCCGCGCCATGGAGATCATTGACGAACTGGAGACGACCAGGCGCGGACCGTACGCTGGTGCGGTCGGCTATATGGATTTCTCTGGATCGCTCGATTCATGCATCACCATCCGTACGGTGGTGACACATCGGGGCCACGCCTACGCTCAGGCTGGGGCGGGCATCGTTGCCGATTCGAAGCCGGAAGCGGAGTACCGCGAGTGCCTCAGCAAGGCCGGGGCGCTGGTGGAGGCGATCGAACGCGCAGAGGCGATGGCGTGATCCTGATAATCGACAACTACGATTCATTCACGTACAACCTCGTGCAGTATCTCGAAGAGATGGGCGCGCGGGTCGAAGTCTACCGGAACGATCGAATCACG
>JAPUIN010000327.1 GCA_027297005.1 Acidobacteriota bacterium | reverse complement strand
TCACGAGTACATTGAAGGGGATTCTGCCGGTGCGACGGTGCGACGGCTGGCCGATCCGCGAGGGACGGCCCGGCCCCGTCACATGTCGACTGATCCGGCTCTTCAATGAGACCGTTCAGGCGGAGACGAATCGCGGCTCTCGGCCGGGCTCGAGCCGCAGGTAGCGGTGCCGATCACGCCATGCCGGCAGGACGTAAACGCTCCCCCGGCGTTTCCCGGACTGATAGTCGATTCTCCGTTCCTCGTGAAAATGCCCGAACACGAGCAGGTCGCGTCCACCACGGATCCGCGGTCGCGCATACGATTCGCACTCGTCGAGCGGGAACCCCTTGCGGAACCCACTGTTCGTCTTCTCCATCGCCGTTTCCAGCCAATCGACGACCCGCAAGCGTCGGCGCGCAGAGATCAGATTGAACAGGCCGAAGAAGAGACGATGCTTCGAGACTGCGTGCCAGACACGATACTGATGATCCTTCGTGTTGATCAGGTCGCCGTGGGCGAGGTGGACGGAGAGCCCGGCGAGCGGTTCGTCGATCGGATGCGAGGACAGCCGATCGAAGGGATCACCCTCATACAACGGGGACAGGAAATAATCATGATTCCCCTCCACGTACAGCAAACGGCAGCCTCGACCACGCAGGCGGCGCAATGCCGTCACGACGCGTTCGTGATGGGGACGGATCAATTCCTTGCGCCCCACCCATGCCGTGAACAGATCACCAAGGATGACGAGGGTCGTGATCTCGCGGGGGAGAGCCTCCAGAAAATCGACGAAGGCGTCGACTTCGGGATCGTTCTCATTGAGATGGGCGTCGCCCAGTAGCGCGGCCACCCCTTCAGGAATCGGCATGCTCTCGTCCGGATCGCGTCGTGAGCTCATCGAGCGACCGTTCGAGACGGGTCATCCCGTCCCGGAGGGTACGGGCCCAGTTCTCCGCTCTGCCTCCACGATCCGCCCCGGCGCGACGCAGCAGTTCGGCCCCCCGTTCGAGGACCCGTTCCGCCCTGGCACGGGCCTGCCGCGCCGCTCCCCCTGACGCCCCGGGGCGCCCTTCGAGGATCTCCTCGATCGCGAGGCGCGCCCGATTCAACTCGGTTCGCACGACGTCGGCGCGATCGGTGATCGTACGGCGGATCTCCTCCCCCCGGGAACGGAGATCATCGGCCACGTCCTCGAGCGTCGCGACATCACGCCGGCCTTCGGTCTGGCCGCACGCGAGGAACCCGGCGACTCCCACCATCGCGAGGATCCGCCGGATCGTTGGACGGGTCACGGTCGCACCAGATCGGAGACTGACTCGCGTTGCAAAAACTCGATAATCCCCGCATCGCGGATCAGCCGCTCGCGCAGGAGAGACACGAAGCGCCTCTGGTGCGGCTTCATTTCCGAGGGGAGCGGGTCCCCCGGTCGGTACGCGTACTTTTCCCGCACCCCACGGTACGCACGGGCCGAATCACGTATCCGGCTGAGCAGCACTTCGTCCAGCATTTTCGTCAATGGCATCTCGTCGACGTCCTCCCCAACGACCCCCCCAACCTCAACCGCCATCCGCGTGAGATCGGCAGCATATTGAGCTTCCCCGAACAGGTTCTCCGGATCGGCTCCGACTGCACCATGACCGTCCCCCCCCTGCACCTCGTCGAATCGGGCGATCGCCTCGTCGAAACGCCCCGCACCGAACAGCGCGAGACCATGCTGAAAGGGATGCACGAGATTGAGAACAGGCGCGAGCGACGCGGACCGATCGTAGGCACCGGCCGCTTTTTCATAGCGACCGCCGTCGAAATCGAGATCCGCAATCCGGGCCGACGCCAGCGCGCGGTAGACCTGCTGCCCTTCGGATTGCTTTTCGAAGATCGAACCGGCGCGCCGGTACGCGGCTTCCGCCCGTGATGCATTGTTCATCAATTCGTGGAGATACCCCAGCCTGTACCAGTCGGCGCCGTTCAGGAGTCCCGGGTCCCCCTCATCCTCGAACTTCTCCACAGCGATCCGGGCGAATCGACGCATCACATCATCATCGTACTGTTCGGCATTGATCTTGGACAGGTAATAAAGGTACTCGAGAGTGGCATTCCCATCCGACGCGATGTCGGCTTCGAGCAGCCGTTCGGCCTCGCCCCAGGTCCGCATCCGTTTCTCACGATCGGCATCCAGAAGATATTCAACAAACCCGACCCGGTAGAGAAGAGCCCCGTCGGCGCCCGACTCCAGATCCGCACGCAAGAGGGGTAGCGACTCTTCAAAGCGTCCTTCTTGGTAAAGGAGGATGGAGCGCGGAAGGGGCGGGGTGGACGGCTCCCGCGCACAGGAGCCTGCCACGAACAGGGTCAGCGCACCGAGTGCTACGGCCGACCTGGCCCGGGTTGCGCTATCGAAAATCAACCGCGGCGACATTCCGGCGGATGATATCACCCTGATTCTCCAGTCGCAAACTCCCCCGACTCGCCACGGGCTGCGGCAGCGGCCCGGTGCGAATCGAGGAATGCGCCATAGGCCCCCTCCTCGATGGCGCGCCGCGCCGCACGCATGAGGGTGGCATAGTGGTGGAGGTTGTGCAGCGTATTCAGACGCATTGCGAGAATCTCCCCCGACACGAACAGATGGCGCAGGTAGGCACGTGAATAATGCCGGCAGGTGGGGCACACGCATTCGGGGTCGAGCGGGCCCGGATCCCTGGTGTATTCGCTCCTCTTGATCTGGATCCGTCCTGTTGATGTGAACAGGGTTCCGTTGCGGGCGTTCCGCGTCGGCAGGACACAATCGAACAGATCGATCCCTAGCGCCATCATCTCGACCAGATCACGCGGTGTTCCCATGCCCATCAGATAGCGCGGACGATCGATCGGCAGGAGCGGCACGGTCATGGCGGCTGTCGCCAGGCTCTCGTCCACCGACTCACCCACAGAGACACCACCGATGGCGTAGCCATCGAATCCGATCGCTCGAATCGACTCGGCGCTGGCTTCGCGCAGATCCCGTTCGGCGCCTCCCTGGACGATCCCGAACAGGGCGCGACCATCCGCGGGAAACGCGTCGCGGCTGCGCCGCGCCCA
Source organism: Acidobacteriota bacterium (assembly GCA_027297005.1). Next base: position 1,364 of record JAPUIN010000327.1, on the reverse strand, counting down.
GGTCGAGGTCCTCCGAATGGCCTCCTCGACCCTTGGCCGCTCCGAAGGCAGGGCCGGGCAATCATCGAACGCCATCGCGATATCGCTTCCGAGCGCTTCCTGAATCGCCATGCTGCGCTCGGGCGTCATCTCGATCCTTGCTCCGTCCAGGTGGGACCGGAAGATCACCCCGGCGTCGCGGATCGAGCGTCGCTCGGCCAGGCTCATCACCTGGTAACCTCCGCTGTCCGTAAGGATCGGACCTTCCCAGTGCATAAAACGATGCAGACCGCCGAGCTGCCGGATCACTTCTTCACCGGGCCTGACGGCGAGGTGATACGCATTCCCCAGAATCATTTCGAACCCCAGGTCGGTGAGATCCTCGGGGGTCATTCCCTTCACCGTACCGGCCGTCCCGACCGGCATGAAGGCTGGGGTCTCGATCCGACCGTGGCGCGTGGCGATCCGTCCGCGTCGGGCCGCCGTCACACGATCACGGCTTAGCACCGTGAATGAGAAAGAGTCGCTCATAGGATCAACATCGCATCGCCGTAAGAATAGAAGCGGAACCGCTGTTCCACGGCATGCGTGTACGCCTCGAGGATCCGCCTCCTCCCCGCGAAGGCGGCCACAAGGACGAGAAGAGAGGAGCGGGGAAGGTGGAAATTCGTCACCAGGGCATCGACCGCCCGAAACCGGTATTCCGGGCCGATGGTCAACTCACACCATCCTTCCCCCGGGCGCACCCGGCCGTCCTCTTCCGCCCTCGATTCGAGGAGACGTGTCGTCGTCGTGCCGACGGCCGCGACCCTGCCTCCCTTCCGGCGGCAGTCGGTGATGGCGGCCGCGGTCACCTCCGGCAGGCGCCCCCACTCGGCTTCGACACGGTGGTCCTCGATCGATGCGGTTCGCACCGGTTGAAAAGTCCCGGGGCCGACGTGGAGCGTCACCCGCGCGAGACCGATCCCCATCCCCTGCAGCCGGCCGAGCGCTTCCTCCGTGAAGTGGAGACCGGCGGTCGGAGCCGCGATCGCCCCCTCCTCACGCGCGTAAACGGTCTGGTAACGCTCACGATCCATCCTCTCGAGATCATCCCCCGGCTCACGGCGGATATAGGGAGGGACCGGAGGCACGCCATGCCGGTGGATGGCCTCGTCGACGGAGCCGGAGCGGGCGTGAAGGGTCAGGAGGAACCGTCCATTCCCGTCCCGCTCCACCATCTCCGCCTCGAGCTCATCCCCGATGGCGAGTCGGGTCCCCGGGACGAGACCCCGGCCCGGAGAGGTCATACACCACCACGAGGAGCCATTTCCCACTCGACGAATGAGGAGGATCTCCACCTTTCCCCCGGTCGGCTTGCGGGCGCGCAGGCGGGCAGGCAGGAC
>JAPUIN010000326.1 GCA_027297005.1 Acidobacteriota bacterium | reverse complement strand
CAACCCGCTGGCCGGCGTCATCGGCTTCGCCGAGATCCTCATCGAAAAGGAATCGGACGCCAAGCGCAAGAAGACGATCAGCCGGATCCGCGACGAGGGGGAGCGCGCCTCGCGCATCGTCAGGAACCTCCTGACCTTCGCGCGGAAGCACAAGCCCGAAAGCAGCATGACCGACATCAACTCGATCCTGGAGAAGACGCTCGAGCTGCGCGCCTACGATCTGCGGATTAAGAAGATCAAAGTCGCCACCAATCTGGCCAAGGATCTGCCGAGAACGCTGGCTGACCCGAACCAGCTGCTCCAGGTGTTCATGAACATCGTCACCAACGCCGAGCAGGCGATGCGCGAGGCGCACGGCAAGGGTCAACTGAAGATCAGTACGCGCGTCGCCGGCAACAGCATCCGGCTGGTCTTCGAGGACGACGGGCCGGGCATCTCCCCGGGGCATCTCAAGAAGGTCTTCGACCCGTTCTTCACCACGAAGCCGGTCGGCAAGGGGACCGGGCTGGGACTGTCGATCTGCCACGGGATCATCAAGGAGCACGGCGGCACCATCGGCACGACCAGCGTGGCGGGAGCGGGGACGACTTTCACGATCGATCTGCCGATCGCAACCGGTCCGGAGATCCGGGCCGAGGTGCGCCGCTCGGCCGCGGCCGCCAAGGCGCCCCCCTCCACCATCCGGATCGTCGACGACGAGCTCGCGATTCGCGAGATGATGCGCGACGCCTTCGAGGATCGCGGCCACAAGGTGGATACCGCCGAGAGCGGTCTGGCCGCGCTCGAGGCGATCAAGAGCAAGGCGTACGATGCCATCGTCAGCGACATGAAGATGCCGGAGATGGACGGCCAGGAGTTGTTCGTCCGCCTGATGGAGGAGATGCCCGACACCGCGAGCCGGATCCTGTTCACATCAGGCGACACCGTGTCGGCCGATACGCGCGGCTTCTTCGAGTCGTCGGGCCGGCCCTACATCATGAAGCCGTTCAAGGTGACCGACCTGATCGAGGCGGTCGAGCGCATCCTCCTCGCGGCCGCCTCGAAGAGCAACCGATCCGGGTAGCTGATCCGCTCTCCCCGCCCGGCCCCACGCAATACCGGGCCATGCTCCTCTCCGTCACATGCGTCATCCGCCCCCTGGTGATAAACTCCCTCCCTCTCAGACCGGATGAACGGGTCTGGGTTTTACGAGGTGAGGTCAAGCAATGGCTCGCACTCCCGATCTCGAAGGGGCCATGGCCGCGGTCGTCTCGCGCAGCGTGAGGAGCGCGCTCGGCAGCCGGCTCAAGAAACTGGAAACGAGGATGAAGCGCCTCGAGATGTGCCTGAGAAAGGTCACCTCCCTCCGCGCGGCCGGCACGGTCCGCCGGCGCCGTGGCCCCGGACGCCCCCGCAAGCGGGTGCGCCGCTCCCGCTCGCGCCGCTGAAGCCGGCGCGGAGCGCTCCGTCAGATGAAGCACGTCCACCGGGATATCGACGCCGCGCCGAATGAGGCCCGGGTCCCATGACAATAAAAATGCAGCCCATCGTCACATCGCAGAGAGCCCGGTTGCTTCCTTTCGTGCCGGCTGTTCTCGCGGCGCTTCTCATGGCGCCGATCGTTCTCGCGGCGCGCCCGGGGCCACCGGGCGAGATGGTGCACTTCGACGTCGATGGCGAGAAGGTGCGCGCCTACCTGTCCCGCCCGAATGGTGAGCGATCGGCACCAGGGGTGGTCGTCATCCACGAATGGTGGGGCCTCAACGGACAGATCCGGGGGATCGCCGATCGGCTCGCCGTCGAAGGGTACCTGGCGATCGTTCCCGACCTCTATCGGGGAGACGTGGCCGACGACTCTGGGCACGCTCACGAGTTGATGCGGGCGCTCGACGATGATCGCGCCGTGGCGACGATCCGGACCGCGGCGGCCTATCTGCGCCGCGAGGATGGGGGGACGCAGCGCCCGATCGGCACCATCGGGTTCTGCATGGGCGGCAGCCTTTCGCTGTCGACGGCGCTCGCCGCGCCGGAGATTCAGGCGGCCGTCATGTACTACGGACGGGTCAAGACGGGTGATGACGCCATCGCATCGCTCGCCTCCCCGCTCCTCGGACTGTTCGGCGAAGAGGATCGCGGCATTCCGGTCGATGAGGTACGACGCTTCGAGGCGGTTCTGCGCGAGGGCGGGAAGACGGCCGAAATTCACCTTTACCCGAAGGCGGGACACGCTTTCTTCAACGAAACGCGCCCGTCGTACAATCGCGAAGCGGCCGCCGATGCCTGGGAGAGGACCCGCAACTTTCTCCGCAAGCATCTCATCGACGCACCCGGGGCCGGCGCCCGGGAGGTTGCGCCCAGGGGGGATCGGTGACATGCCGACGAAGCCGACCCGCAACCTCGAAACGTTCGCCAACCCTCGCCCCGGACGGGACTATGAGATCTCGTTCGAATGCCCGGAGTTCACCTGCCTCTGCCCGCGCACAGGGCAACCCGACTTCGCGACCATCAGGATCCGTTACGTCCCCGACGACCTCTGCGTCGAGCTTAAATCGCTGAAGCTTTACCTCTGGTCATTTCGTGACGAGGGGCATTTCCACGAGGAGGTCACCAACAGAATCCTGGATGACCTGGTTGCCCTCCTCCAGCCGAGGCGGATGACGGTGATCGGCGATTTCAAGGTCCGGGGCGGGATCCACACCGTCGTCACCGCCTCCCACCCGCGAGAGGGAGCCTGAATGGCGCTCCCCGACTGGACCTGCTGAGCCCCCGACGCGACACCACGGTAAATGTCGTTGTCCCGGGTGTCGGGTCGTCGTATATTTCTTGCTGGCACTGTCGTAGTAAGCCATTGATTATTAACCATTTGCCGCGATTCCGCGGCTTGTAGAATCGGGCGCGGATCGCAACCGCGCCAGGAGACCGCGACAACCCGATGGGACGACCTGCACAGCCGATAGTCATTTTGACGAGGGGCCCGGCCCGTGTGCGGCCGATGGTCACTCTCGCCGCGATTCTGGCCGCGCTGATCCTCTTCGCGGAGGGGGTAGGGGCGGCCACCGTCCCCTGGATCGATCTCGAAGAGATGGCGACCCGCGCCGAGGTGATCGCGCTCGGCACGGTGGAGAAGGTCGAGAGCGTCTGGACCCCGGACGGTCGGATGATCGTCACGACCGTCACGTTTGAAATCGAGAAGGGGCTCAAGGGCGGTCCCAGGCAGCGGGTCAGCATCCGCATCCCGGGTGGTCGGGTCGGTGACCAGATCCTGGTCGCCTCGGGCGCGCCGACCTTCTCGGAGGGGGAGAGACTCGTCCTCTTCCTCGAACGGCCGGGCACCGGCGTATCGGGCCGCGACGACGGTGGGACGCGCGGCGGCCCCGATCGCGGCCGCGGCGGTCCCCTCGAGACGCTGTTTTCGATCGTCGGGTGGAACCTGGGCAAGATGCCGGTGTGGCGGGATGCGCGCACTGACCGTGACCTCGTCCATGATCCCTCCCGCGATTCGGTTACCTATATCGGCCCCGACGGCCGGCCGATCGACCGCACACGCACCCGCCGCGGTCCCGAGGAACTCGGCCAGTTCCTGCAGCGCGTTGAGGGGATCCTCGAGAAGGCTGCGCAGGGGACGGCGCAGTGAGAGGCGCGACCCCCGATCGCACGCGATTGGCGCGTGCGATCGTCCTCGTCGGATTGATCGCCCTGACCGGCACCGGCACCGTTCTCGCCTACGTCCAGAGCAACCTGGTCGACGCCGGTTTTCCTGACGTCGGGCTGTTCGTGCAGGGAGGATCCCTCGTTTTCCGGCTTGAGATCGACGGGTCATTCCGGATCACCGACGGCAGCGACATCACGGCTCTCGAGGAGAGCATGGATCGCTGGACGAACGTCTCCACATCGCTCCTGACTGTCAGCCGGGGCGCGGATTTCAACTTCAGCGATCCGATCGACGCCGGCGCCGGCATCGCGAACGACGGATCGAACCGCGTCTACTTCGCCGAGACCGACGACAGCGGCACCATCGGCGGCGCGATCGCCGTCGCCTTCTTCTTTGTGGGTCCGACCGGGGCGATCGGAGACTGCGACATCGTCTTCAATGAACGGCTGTACAACTTCAGCACGACGACCCCGGGAAACCCGAACCATGATCTGGGCCCCAGCACATATGACCTCGGCGAGATCGCCATCCACGAAATGGGACACTGCGCAGGACTCGCCCACAGCCCCGTGGCGGGGACCTTCTCGAACTCCTCCGGTCTGCAGATCTCCGGGTTCTACTCGGGCGACTTCATATATCAGGCCACGATGTACCCGTTCGGCTCCGGCACCATCCAGGGGCGCAGCCTGTCGCAGGACGACACCTCGGGTATCGCGTCGATCTATCCGGCCAGCTCGCTCGCGACGACCACCGGAACACTGTCGGGACGGGTGCTCGACGGGGCGACCGGCGCCTCAATCCGGGGCGCCCACGTCGTCGCCGTTTCGACCTCCGCTCCGAACATCCCGATCGCCGGCGCCCTCTCCGACGTTGCGGTGGGAGGGCCGGGCGGCGACTTCACGATCGTCGGCCTGCCGCCCGGGAGCTATTACCTGCGCATCGAGCCGATGGTCGGAACGACCAACCCGTTCGACGAATCGAACGTCCCGTTCGTCGGCTTCGATACCGACTTCCCCTGGGAGTTCTACAACGGGGCGGGTGAGACCGGGTTCGACGACCCGCAAGAGAACGAGGCGATCACCCTAGAAGCCGGCCAGACCGTTTCGGGAATCGACATTCTGACCAACGTTGCCATTCCCGATCCGAACGAACCAAACGACACGCAGGCGTCGGCCACCCCGATCGCCTGCGAGACGACGATGCAGGTCTCGATCCAGCCGCAGGGGGACGTCGACTTCTACGAGCTGATGATTACCGAGCCGACCGCCATCGAGGTGGATGTCGACGCCGGACGGAGCGGGTCGAGCCTCGACGCCATGGCCGCTCTGTTCGACGCGACCGGTGCCGAGCTGGCGTTCGCGGACAACACCATCTCGCTCGATCCGATCCTGAACGTCTCGGTCTTCGACAGCGGCTCGTACTACATCGCCGTGGCATCGTTCAATGATCGCAGTTTCGACGGCACCAACTCGAACACGCAGGGGGACTACACCCTGACGATCCGTTGCGGCGGGCCGACCGTGACGCCGGGTGTCTGTCCCGGGCGGGTCCTGTACTCCTCGACGATGACCGGCGCGATCCTGGCGATTGCGGACAACGACGGCGATCTCCGACCCGAAGGGCAGACGACCCTCATCGACGGCCTGGGAACGACCCTGGGGGATCTCGGGGCGCGCCGCGACGGCGGCATCGTCGTCGGCACCACACAGGGACAGATTGCGGCGTTCTGGGACGACACGGGGGACTTCGTCTACGATCGCGCTGACTCGTTCCTGAGCGGCGCCGGTGACGCCAGCGCTCTGATCGCGTTCCGTCGGGGGGGACAGGAGCAGCTGTACGCGGGAGGCCCGTTCGGCGGCGGAACGGTGGTGGAGATCCTGGACTCGAACGGCGACTTGCAGCCCGACCGGAGCACGATCTTCACCGACGAGCCGGGGAGCGTCCGCGCGATCGCCCGCGATGAGGCGGGGACGGTCTACGTCCTCGACCCCGACTTCGACGGGGGGCGAGGCGCCATCCGCCACTATCGAGATGGCGACGGGGACGGCGTGGCCGACTTCTCCGGGATCTTCATGGAGGATACCGCCGCGTACGGTGACATCATCGGGCGGGCGCAGGGGGAACTGTTTGCCACGCACCTGACCGCGGGACGCATCGACCGGATCCGCGACCGCTTCGGCCACGGCGCCGCCGACGAGATCACGACCTACGCGAGCGGGCTCGCTCTCGATCTGGGATACGGCCTCGCCCTGGACGACGCCGACGTGCTGTACGTCGTGGACGGCGGCACGCGGGTGACCGCCATCGCCGACGACGACGGCGACGGTATGGCCGACCGGATCGAGCCGTTCTCGCCGCTCAATGCCGGGCTGACGGGCCTGACGTTCGGCGCCACACCGCCCGACCTCGTCTCCCCCCCCGGCGCGACGATCCAGGTGACCGCGACCGACGGACCGACCGGGCTGCGTCTCACCTGGGAGGATCTCGGACCGAGCGTCGGCGCCTATAACATCTACGACGGCTGGCTGGGGAACCCGCTGTCGACAATCGTCCACGTCTGCCAC
>JAPUIN010000325.1 GCA_027297005.1 Acidobacteriota bacterium | reverse complement strand
AAGGATCTCCCAGAGGAACAAGTCGCGCTTTTCTCCGTCCCTCGAGCGAAAACGAAGGCCCAGGCAGAAGTCGAGATCGGAATAGGCTGTTTCCAGCCGCGCCTCGAGATCGGCGACCGTGCGGACCCTGCGCCAGCGCGAATTATCCTTGGCCCCATGAGCCCAGTCCTTTTTGCTCAGGATGCTCCGCAGGATATCGCCTGGTTCAATTTTCAGTTGGGCGAGTTCCGAGCCTGGCGTAACGGACGCGACGACGAGCCGCTTGCCGTCTTGGGGCACGATCTCCAGGTCGCCGAAGAAGCGCAAGGCGTCGATTCCCTTCAGGCGAGGCTTGTTCGGACGTAATGAAGCACTCAGGGAGAATCGGAGCGTCTCGCCGGCCCGCGTAACTTCCAGGGTGACAGTGTCCCCGGGCTGCATCGGCAGGAGTTGGTGCTGCAGTCGGGGCAGGTTGGTGATCTCCTGCTCCTGTACGTTCAGCAGACCATCTCCACGCTTGAGGCCTGCCACAGCGGCGGAGCTCCCGGGGAACACCTGGTCAATGACAAGCTTCACGTGAGGGGCGAACCCGTCATGGGCACGACGATCCGGATCAACCGGGACGACGTATGCCCCGATCCAGGCCCGGGGAATCGCTCCGTCCCGGATCCATTTGATCGCGCGCCGGATCCACTTCGCCGGGATCGCGTAGCCAATTCCGCTCTGGGGTCCGAGATGGACGCGGGAGCCGAAAACGAGACCGGTGCTCATCCCGACGACCCGACCTTCATCATCCAGCATTGGACCACCGGCCAGCCCGCGCGGAAGCGAGGCATCGGTCTGAAAGTAGTCCTCGATCGGATGGATCCGGAGGCCGCTGCGATGCAGGCCACTGACGATGCCTGTTGACAGGATCGGCTTTCCCACGGCCCTGGCGCCGATCGGGAAGCCGGCCGCCTTGAGACTCTCCCCCGGTCGTGGCGGTTCATCCAGGCGCAGGGTCAGTGCCTTGATCTCGGGGAGATTGGCCTTGAGGAGAGCGACGCCGATCATCGCATCGGATCCGATCACGGTCGCCTTGACGGTTCGGCCGGCCTGCGTTCGCAACAAAACCTCTTTGGCTCCGACGAGAAGCCCGCTCTCGGTGACGAACTCCCCTGGAGCGATCGCGAAGGCACTTCCGAGGACCGAATCGACCCGGAGGTTCGAGTCGAAGGCGATCGAAGCGAACGTGGATGTCAATTCCGTGTCGTGGACGGTGACGACCTGCACGACCGAGTCGCGTTCGTCGGGGTGGGGCTTTTCGGGGACGGCGCCCGCCGGTCCAAGCTTATGGCCACAACGTACGCAGAAGACCGCGCCCGGAGCGACCGGCGCCTCGCAGTTCGGGCAGACCTCGTCTGATGCTGCGCCGATGGGAAGCACGCAGCACAGCAGAGTGGCGAAGAGGATGAATCCCAGCACCTGGAGCCGCAGCATCACCGCGAGCCGGGTCACGTCATTCACCCTTTTCAGTAGACGGGAGGGGCCAGGAAATCGGGAAAGAGATTGACATATTGCCGGGTCACCTTCTTTTGCTCTGCGGTTCGTACACCCAACACGAGAAAGTAGGATGAGGAGTACAGGCGGTCCCTTTTCGAGCCTTCCGCGAAAACCTTCTGAAATTTCTTTCGGATGAGATCATTGAAAGCCTGAAAGGTCCTCACCGACTTCTTATTGACCGTGACGATGATATCGCCATTCGCGAAGCGTGCCTCCTCCCCACGGCCTCCTCGTACGAGATCGGCGATCCTCAGGCCCCCCGGGGAACCCCGCCTGCGAGGAACCTCCTCGAGATTCACCTCGAGCGATTCCTGGATCTCATCGATCGGTTCGAGCAGGACGCGGCGAGGACGCGACACCGGCCGCACAGTCATCTCCTGTTCGACGCCGTTTCGCGCAATCCGCATCGAGAGTCCCGGATCATCCTGGGGGGTGGCCAGCAGCCGGTTCCCCGCTTCGCGGACCGTGGCGACCTCGATCCCGGAGATGGACAGCAGGATGTCCCCGGCACGCAGCCCCGCCCGCTCTGCGGGCGACCCGGTGAGCACGTAGGCGATCAGCGGCTGAGTCATACCGGGGGCGAGAGAAAACCTGGCACGCCGTCGCTCGTCGGGCTGGACCAGCCCGATTCCGAAGTAAGGCCGGGCCGGCGACTCGTCGCGGGAGAGCAATTCCGCAATTGGTTGAATCTCCTCGACCGGCGAAGAGTAGGTGATACCGTCCTGGGGGCTGCCCAGGATCATCCCGACGAGCCGGCCACGCGAGTCGATGAGTGGGCCACCACTGCAACCGTCGTCGATCGCGTGGTCGGTCAGCAGAAGGTTTTCGAACGACACGTAGTATGCACCGGCCTGCGCCGTCGCGTTCAATCGGCCACGATGAAACGAGACCGGAAGGTAACGGACGAGATCGTCCTCGCGCGTAACCGGATAGCAGACGGCCCAGAACGATCCCGGTGGTTGTACAGGTTCGGGAGCGCTCTCGATCCTGGGGAGGTCGGGAATATCAGCCTTCAGCAAA
>JAPUIN010000324.1 GCA_027297005.1 Acidobacteriota bacterium | reverse complement strand
AGCCGCCTGGGCGTCCCCGGCCTGTTCTGCGCGGCGGCTGTGATTGCGGTTTTCGGCGTCCTTTTGGTCTTCCTGGCCGCACGGAGGGAGCAATATCCTCTCCGGGGTTTATAATCGCCCGATCCCGGATCGCCGGGGAGGATGGGGTGCATGTCCAAGTCTAGTGAAATCAAGAGGATACGTGTTGGGCACAGCCCCGATCCGGATGACGCCTTCATGTTTTACGGGCTGGCGAGCGGCCAGGTCAAGACCCCCGGGTATGAGATCGTCCAGGTCCTGGATGACATCGAGAGCCTGAACCGGCTCGCGTTGAAGGGGGAGATCGAGGTCACCGCGGTCTCGATTCACGCATTCGCCCACCTGACCGACCGGTATCTTCTGCTTCCCTGTGGGGCCAGCATGGGGGACGGATATGGTCCGCTGGTGGTCACCCGCAACCCCGCGACCGTCGCCGATCTCAGGAGCATGACGATCGCGGTCCCCGGGAGACTGACCTCGGCGATGCTGGCTCTGCGGCTGGCGCTGGGCGAAGTTAAGACGGAGGTCGTCCGTTTCGATCGGATCCTCGATGCGGTCCGCGCGGGGAGATACGACGCCGGGTTGCTGATTCACGAGGGGCAGTTGACCTACGGGGCCAGCGGAGTGCACCGGATCCTCGACCTCGGAGAGTGGTGGCGGGAGGAAACGGAGGGGTTGCCGCTGCCGCTTGGAGGGAACGCGATCAGAAAGGATCTCGGTGCGCGGACGATCGCCGACGTCGGGGCGCTCCTGCGCGAGAGTATCGAGTTCGGTCTCGGGCACCGCGAGGAGAGCCTCACCTACGCCCTGCAGTTCGGGCGGGGGATCGGACGCGATCTTGCCGATCGATTCGTCGGCATGTACGTCAACGACTACACACTCGACTACGGCGAGGCCGGGCGCCGGGCGATCGAGACCTTCCTCAAGCGTGGCCACGAGGCCGGAGTGCTGCCTCGCCCGGTCGAAGTCGAGTACGCGGGATGAGCAGGCCCGTCGCTCCGCGGACTGCCGCCGAGGGGGACCCGGCCGCGGAATACCGCGCCGCTCGTGAGACCGCCATCGTCGCCGATCTCGCCGGGCGCGGCCGGTTGAGAATTTCCGGAGCCGACGCATTCGATCTGATGCACCGCCTCACCACGAACTCCATCCGGGATCTGGCGTCGGGGGAGGGGAGGCCGGCCATTTTCGCCACCGCCAAGGGGCGCATCATCGACCTCGTCCTCTTTCATCGATTCGACGAAGAGCTCCTCTGCACCACCGGGGAGGGGCGCGCAGGCATCGTCGTCTCCTGGATCGATCGCTACACATTTCGCGAGGATGTCCGGGTCGAGGACCGATCGGCCACGCATTGCACCATCGGCATTTACGGGACGAAGGCGGCGGACGTCGTCTCGATCCTCTGCCCGGCAGTGGCCGCAGGCTGGGCCGCGCACCATGCCGAGCGGTTCAATGTGGAGGGGATCGAAGGGGTCCTGGCCCGCACCTATCCTCTGGCGGGGGAGGGGTTCCTGGCGACCGTGACCGCCGAACGCGGGCCGGCGCTGATCGATCGGCTGCTCGAACGGCACGCCGGGATGCGTGTGGCCGGTCCGGCCGCTCTCGAGGCTCTGCGCATCGAAGCGGGAATGCCCGCACCCGAACGGGAGTTGACCGAGGACTACAACCCGTGGGAGGCGGGCCTCGGTGATGCCGTCTCGCTGGACAAGGGGTGTTATGTCGGGCAGGAGGTGATCGCGAGGCTGGACACCTACAGCAAGGTCTCGAAGAATCTGGTGCGCTTGAAGATAGCCGGCCCGGACGTTCCCCCCCGGGGCTCAGCCCTGGAAATCGCCGGGCGGCGGACGGGCACCCTGACCAGCGTGGCGGCTGTGCCCGGCGAGGATCGGATCATCGGACTGGGGTACGTTCAGGACGAACACGCGGAGAGTGGCATGGAGCTGCACGTCGCAGCACCGGGGGGAGGGATCGGAGCAACCGTCGAGGGGCCGGCACGATGAAGAAAAAGATGTCGGTCAAGAACAAACCGGCCGGCAACAAGAAGAGAAGCAGCGCGACACCGAAGGAGGCGACTGGCCTCCTGCTGATCGGTCACGGCAGCCGCGTGCCCGAGGCGGGACGTGTCCTGACCCGGGTCGCCGACTCGCTGCGCCGCGCGTTCCGCGGATTCGTCGTCGAGGAGTGCTTTCTCGAAATCTCGCAACCGGACATCCAGACCGGCATCAATCGATGTGTGGCCCAGGGCGCGCGGCGGATTCTGATGGTTCCGTATTTTCTGTATCTGGGCGGGCACGTGGGGCGGGACATCCCGGAGCACATGTCCGAGGCCCGGGCCCGTCATGTGGGGCTCGAGATCCGGATCGCGCCGCATCTCGACTTCGACCGCCGCATCGTGGGGGTGGTCGAGGATCGAATCAAGACCGGCCTGCGCCTCGGCCGATGGTCGTGAATGTGCTGTGCTATCATGCCGGCATTCGATCAGAATCGGTAGGACAAAGGGTCCGCGTCTCGCGGGAGCGCTGAAGGGAGCGAGAGGATCATGACAGCGCGCCCCCAAGAAGAAGGGAGCGGTTCCGAGGAGCCGCGTAACGTCATCATACTCGGCTCGGGTTGCGCCGGTCTCACCGCGGCTGTTTACGCGGCCCGGGCGAACCTGGCCCCCCTGCTGATTGACGGACACGAGAGTGGCGGTCAGCTCGGTTTAACCACCGACGTCGAGAACTACCCCGGTTTCCCCAACGGAGTCCTCGGCCCCGAGCTGATCCAGAACATGCGGGAGCAGTCTGCCCGTTTCGGGACGGAGTTCCTGTCCGGATCGGCAACGTCGGCCGAACTGTCCCGCCGCCCGTTCCGGATCACGATCGACAAGGTGAAGCAGATCCTCACACGGACCCTCATCATCGGGTCGGGAGCGTCGGCGCGCCTGCTCGGTCTCGAGTCCGAGCGACGCCTCCTCGGACACGGTCTGTCCACCTCCGCCACCTGCGACGGATTCTTCTACAAGGGGAAGGAGGTCGCCGTCGTCGGCGGCGGAGACTCGGCCATGGAGGAGGGGCTGTTCCTGACCAAGTTTGCGACCCGGGTGACCGTCATTCACCGCCGCGACATGCTGCGCGCTTCAAAAATCATGCAGGACCGGGCGCTCAAGAACGAGAAGATGAAGTTCGCCTGGAACAGCGTGGTGGAGGAGATTCTCGGGGAGGAACGGGTGGAGGGGATCCGGATCCGCGACGCGAAAACCGGAGCGGTCCGTGATCTGAAGCTCGACGGCGTCTTCGTCGCGATCGGGCATATCCCGAACACCTCGATCTTCGAGGGCCAGATCGAGATGGACAAGACCGGCTACATCATCACCCACGAAGGCAGCCGGACGAGCGTCGAGGGAGTCTTTGCGGCCGGGGACTGTCAGGATCATGTCTACCGGCAGGCAGTCACCGCAGCCGGCAGCGGCTGCATGGCGGCCATCGATGTGGAACGATTCCTCGAATCCCAGGCGCACTGAGGGGCCGCACATTGCCGGACAGTGAAGGGAACATGAGCGACATCCTCAAAGATCTGGTCGAATCGATCGACAAGGCGATCGCCGCCCTGAAATCGAATAGAGATGTCCGCTTCTCGACCGATGCAGAGAACCTGCTGCGGATCAGGCGGATTCTGGAAGGGCTCGACCCCGCAGAGATTGAAGCGTTACTCGAAGATGATGATGAGGAAGAGTAGGGGAAGCGATGGTGCCGGAGGCGGGATTTGAACCCGCATGCCTTTTGGGCGCCACCCCCTCAAGATGGTGTGTCTGCCAGTTCCACCACTCCGGCACGGTGAGCGGCCCGTTGCTCCCGATAGAAACATCCTCCGAACGTTCACACCTGACAGGCTAGTCGGAGATCGGTTCGTCCTGCTCCAGCACTCCGCCCTCGGCGGCGCCCGCGGCGGCACCCTCCCCCTCGGCGCCCGCATCTTCGCCAGTCGGCGGTGCGGCCGTCTCGAGATCCTGATCGAACCTCGACGCCGGAGCCTCAACCGGCGCTGGTGGATTCTGATCGAGAACCGACCGGCTACCCCGTGATGAGAGAATCGCCAGGCCGAGCGAGGTGATCATGAAGAGTACGGCGGCTCCCGTCGTCGCCTTGGTCAGCAGGGTGGCAGCGCCGCGGCTGCCGAGCGCCGTCTGGCTTCCGCCGCCACCGAACGCGCCGGCCAGATCGGCCGCCTTCCCGCTCTGCAGCAGGACGACCATGATCAAGATGAAGCAGACTAAGATGTGAAGAGATGTCAGGAGAACGAACATACCGGTTCCTTCCTGGGACTTGATAGACCGGGTACCGTAGCACAGCGGCGATCGCCTCTGCAAGCCCGATGGCGCCTGAGGTTCCCCGGATTGGGCTAGCGACGCGCTTCCCGGTGCTGCTCCTGTCGCTCGCGAGAGACCACGGAGACCACCGAGCCGCGTCGCATGGATGGGAAAGTCTGGAAGATTCTGCGCGAGCGAGTCTAAGCCAGCGGCGCGTATCCGCTGCCGCGACCCGGATCAGCCGTAAGCGGCGATCCGCGTGAACTCCGCCTCGCGCAGCGATGCCCCGCCAACCAGCACGCCGTCAATCCCGGGCGCCTCCATTAAAGCCTTGATGTTCGACGGCGAAACGCTTCCGCCGTAAAGAACCCGGACCTCGCGGGCCGCGTCCCCGAGGATTGTACTCATCGCCTCACGGATTAAGGAGTGCATCTCCGAGATGTCGCCGAGCGAGGCGGCCTGTCCCGTCCCGATCGCCCCGGTCGGTTCATAAGAGATCGCAATTTTACCGGCGCTCGCCGGCAGGACCCCTTGAAGCGCGTGCAGGACCTGAGCGCGGACCACGGAAGCGGCGCGGCCGGAGGCGCGGGCCGTCTCCTGTTCGCCGACGCAGACCACGGGACGCAGGTCCCCACGGAGAGCGGCGAGCACCTTGCGGTTGACCATCTGGTCGGTCTCGCCCAGATGCTCCCGCCGTTCCGAATGGCCGACGAGGGCATACGTCACCCCGAGTTCCTGCAGCATCGTGGGGGACACCTCCCCCGTGAACGCCCCCTCACCCTCCCAGAACAGATCCTGAGCGGCCAGCCGGACAGGGCTTGTCGAGATCGCCTCGCGCACCGCCGAGAGGGCGGTGAACGACGGCGCGAGGGCGA
>JAPUIN010000323.1 GCA_027297005.1 Acidobacteriota bacterium | reverse complement strand
CCGCTTCCGACAAGTACGTCGAGTTCCTGGATAAGTACCTGAAAGGGGACGGAGAGAAGGCTGCTCCACCCGCCACCTAGTAGCGGCGTGCGATATTCCGCAATTGACTTTGGAGCTTCAGCTTAAGCAGAGAGACCCGGCCTCACGTCAGAACCGGATGCAGATCGACATCAGTAAGGCGACGAGGGCAAGTGATGCGCCCATGCCGGCGAGGAACATTCGATAGTTGCCGCGGCGAGGCCTGGCGGTGGGGGCCGATGCGCTTCGGGAGGCCCCTGAGGTCACGGTGGCGATGAAGCGGTAGCCACGATGGTGTACGGTCTCAAGATAGACAGGCCTGTCGGCACAATCCCCCAGAACGTTGCGGATCTGGCGTATGCACTGGTTCAGTGCCTGGTTCCAGTCCAGATACGAGTCGACCCAGAGAGCCTGGTGTAACTCGTCGCGAGTCGTCAGGCGTCCCGCGCGACGAACGAGAAGCAAGAGCGCGCGCGTGGCAAGCGGTCGGATCGGCACGATCTCCCCGCCGAGGCGGAGCTCGGCCGTCTCGGGGTCCAGTTCGAAATCACCGAAATAAAGGCGTGAGGCGGTCTCAGGGGCTGATCGCACCTGAGGGTCGTCCTGCGGTCGCTTCATGGTGCTGCTCCTTCGGAAGAGGGGTCCCGGCAGTGTGTACCCAAACGAATCAGCAAACGATCATCTTAGTATCATAACCTCCGGGGTCTCTCCCGCGTTAAATGAGAGTGGTTGAGGATGATCCGCGGTCCACAGGGCGTCCGCATGAGAAAGGAGTGAGACCATGGTCCACGAGCCCCGGCACGTTCGAGCTGGATCTCTCCTGGCACTCGCTGCCATCGTCCTGCTCTGGCGCGTCGCTGCTGCGGCGAGCCCTTACCGGGAGGGGGTGCTGGCGACGATGACCGAGGATTCCCTCGGCATCCGGTGGGGCCTTGGCGTCATGGGGATCGTGTTCATGGGCTGCGGGCTGTACGCCTATGCACACGACAGGGGCCACACGGTCATGGTATTCGCACTCAGCGCGTGCACCGGAGGGCTTCACTGGGGCGGACCGATCAGTGTCGCCAACTCCACCCTGGAGGCGGCACTTTTCCTGTTCTACTTCGTGGTCAGCGACCACCTGGGTCAGGCTCTCTTCCTGCACTTTACCCTGCTCTTTACCGGAACATCGAAGCTCATCGCGGGGCGAAAGTGGCTCATTCTCTACGTGCCAGCGGCCCTGGCGGGTGTTGTGAGCCTGGGGATCATCGCGCTCCCGATGGCGAGCGCCGCTTCGATCTCTTTGCGCCACATCTTCTGGCTTCTCATCGCCTTCATGGTGGTGTACGACCTGGTTGTCCTTGCGACCCTCGTGAACCGCGTCGTGAGGCCGGGGCAGAATGGGCCCTTGCGAAAGGATCTCGTCGTCATTCTGGGCGCCTTCGCCATCGTCGCACTGGTCTCGTTTCTTCCAACCTTCGGTTTGACTCTCGCGGCCGGCAATGATCTCCTCAATTTCATCTACGTATTAGTTCCGCTGGCTTTCGCCTTCGTCATTGTGAGGAACGGCAAACAGCGTGTGTCGAGTCATTCGAATGTTTGAATGCTGCCTGCGGCCGCGGACCCGCCATGATGTGCAGCGCCGCCTGATCCTGGTTCTTCTGTTACTTCTCCTGGTGAGACCGGCCTCGGCGGCAGCGCTGGCTGCGACGGACGTTTCCTTTCCCGAAGTGGTGATCCCCAGCGAAACCTGTCGAGGCCTCTTCATCGTTCCCCTGACGTTTGGCGCAGGGGACGGCACGACGGTGGATCTGATACTCGACACCGGCTCCACCTGGACATACATGGATCCAGGTGCGATTCGGAGGATTCTCGGCCGGGAGGTCGGGGCCGGGAAAGTGTTGTTCAGGGGTGGTCGCATCGGCCCGCACGAGCTCGGTCCGTTTCGAGCTTACATTCACCCCATGAAAATTCTGGGCCTCGCCGTGGGGCGCGAGATCGATGGCATACTCGGGTTTCCGGTTTTCAAGGATGTCCTGCTGACGTTGGACTACCCGGCTGAAGAGATCAGGGTCTCGTCAGGCCGCCTGCCGCGTCCCGACGGGAATGAGATATTCCGCGATAGCGGTTACCGGCGCCCGCACCTGAAAGTCGACGTCGGAGGTCGTCGTGTCAAGATTCTACTGGATTCGGGTTCCACCGGCCGTTTTACGCTGAAGCCCACGGATCGGCTCACATGGTCGGTTGAGCCGCGCCCGGTTGGTGCTTCGGTGTTGTTTGCAAGCGTGGCCATCTATGAGGCTGGTCGTTTGAGCGGTGCTCTCCAGTTCGGTCCTCTCAGTTTCGAGGCTCCGGTTGTCTCTCTTGCCACGGACGGACATCAGGTTGGCTGGCATGTGCTCCGCCACTTCGCCCTGACATTTGATCAGAAGAAAAATCGGATTCGAATGCTGCCGAACGGCACCGCTCCCGTCCGGATGGGCTCGCTGGTCGGACCAGGTGTGGCTTTTCGTCCACGTCCTGGGGGTCTGGAGATCATCTCAGTTTTCCCGGGCACTTCAGCCGAGGCAGCGGGGCTACGTAAGGGTGATCTCGTCATCGCCATTGATGGGACGCCGGTTCACGAGCGTGGGTGCGCGGATCCCCGAGGCGACCCGGCGGGTCAGACTGCAGTATGGTCCTATCGCCGTGATGGTCTCCAGGCCGAAGCGGTCATTGAAAGAAGGAATCTCATCCCGTGAAGCGACCTCTCACCCCTCTTCCCGCCGCTCCAGAATCCCTCGGGTTTTCTGCCCAGTCGGTTTCGACTGCCGCTCCCGGCACGGAAAATGTATTGCCGGTGTGACCCGAGATCACTGAGAATGGCGGCAGGGAGATCCGGATGACCACGTTCGCCCTGCTCGCGATTCTCATCACCATCACCGCTCTCCTGAGCTACCTGAACGAGCGGTACCTGCGGCTGCCACCGGCCATCGGCGTCATGACGGCCGCGCTCGGCGTCTCGATCGTCCTGATCCTGCTCGGGCAGTTCGGCCTTGCGGTGGACCATTGGGCCGAGGAGATCCTCCGGCAGGTTGACTTCAACGCCGTCCTGATGGAAGGGATGCTGAGCTTCCTGCTCTTCGCCGGCGCTCTCCATGTCAATCTCGAGGATCTCCTGGGCCGCAAATGGTCCATCCTGTCTCTGGCCACCTTCGGGGTCATCCTCTCCACACTGTTGGTCGGCACTGCGATCTGGGGTGTGGTCCACCTGGTCGGCCTCAGCATCCCCTACATCCACGCCCTTCTTTTCGGCGCCCTGATATCGCCCACCGACCCGATCGCCGTCCTGAGCATCCTGAGGACCGCAAAGCCCCCGAAGAGTCTCGAGGTGATGATCACGGGGGAATCCCTCTTCAATGACGGAGTCGGCGTGGTCGTGTTCATCATGATCATGGGGTTCTTGACCGGAGGGTCACACGTCTCGATCAGCGGCGCGGCGGAGCTGTTTCTCCTCGAAGCGGTCGGCGGGGCACTGCTAGGATTCGCCCTGGGCTACCTGGCCTATCGACTGATCAAGAGCGTGGACAACTACACGGTCGAGATTTTCCTCACGCTCGCCCTCGTCTCGGGAGGATACGCGCTCGCCGACGCGATCCATACCTCGGGGCCGATCGCGATGGTCGTGGCGGGCCTGCTCATCGGCAACCACGGTCGGGTTTACGGCATGTCGGAGAGGACGCGCCAGCACCTGGACGGGTTTTGGGAACTCACCGATGAGCTCCTGAACGCGGTGCTGTTTGTGATGATCGGCTTCGAGCTTCTGGTGCTCGAACTGAGGCCGGTCTATCTCGTCGTGGGTTTCGTCGCCATCCCCCTCGTTCTCATCGTGCGCGTCATCAGCGTCTGGCTGCCGATTTCAGTGCTGAAGACGTTCAGGACCTTCCACACCCACACGGTGAAGATGATGACCTGGTGCGGCGTGCGCGGAGGCATCTCCATCGCCCTGGCCCTGTCCATTCCTGCCTCCCCGCAACGGGACCTGATCCTCGTGATCACCTACACGGTGGTCGTCTTCTCCATCCTTGTCCAGGGCCTGACCGTCGGTAAGTTGACGCGCTGGGTGGCGGCGAAATCCTGAGCTGTCCTTAGGGAAGACCTCCAGCCGGCCCGATCCTCCGCGTCTCGAAAACGAATAAGAAGCGTCGGGACATCTTTGACTCAGGTTATGCTCAGGAATCGGAATCGGTGCCAATGAGGCACAATGTATTTGGTGGGGATATCAACCCGGGAAGCAGAATAACCGAAGGTACTGTGTGCAAAGGTGGGGAGCAGGCGATAGCTTCAGCCCGATTGATCAGGTAATATGCGAGGTGAATTCCGCATATTGGCGTTCAGGGAAAAGAACGACTCGGTTTCCGGGCAACATAGCAGACCCCGCTTCTTATCCCATTCTCAGGAGACACTAATCCCTGAATAGGAGCACTTCATGGCGCTGAAATTGTCCCAGAAGACTGTCAATATTAAAATCCGCGTTCTGCGTCAGCAGATTTCCTCGCTGGAGCGCACCCTCAAGAGTTTCAGACCGATGCTCGGGTCTGTCGGGGCTGCTTCGCTTGCTCCACAGGCCGGAGGGGCCCGACGGGCCGTGACTCTCTCACCCAAAGCCCGCGCCTCGCTCAAGCTGCAGGGGCGCTACATGGGCTACATGCGGCAGCTGAAGCCGAGACAGAAGGCACAGGTGAGGAGAATCAAGGAGACGAAGGGTGTGAGGGCGGCGATAGGGAAGGCAAGAGCGATGGCTCACGCATAAACATAAGTATGTTGCCAGTTGCCAAAGTAATGAACAGGGTTCAGTGCCATTCAGGGATTCCCGGGCCGTGGGACTGCGGAAAACCGTGCGCCTCACCGGTCCCCGGGTGTCGCATCCTCTTCTGAATAGTGGGTTGACTCCGAAGCCGCCTCCGGCAGAGTGAACAGAAAGGTCGCCCCGCGCCCCGGTCCGCTGTCGGCGCGGATCTCCCCTCCGTGGACCTCGACGAGCTGCTTGACGATCGCGAGTCCGAGGCCGGCCCCCCCGGTCTTCCGCTGCCGCGACGGATCGGCTCGGTAGAATCGTTCGAAGATGTTCGGCAGATGCTCAGGCGGGATCCCGGGACCGTCGTCCTTAACGATGATCTCGATCCGGCCGTTCTGCGATCGGCCGGAGATCTCGATCGTCCCCCCGGAGGGTGTATGAGTGAGCGCATTGGTCAGCAGGTTGCGGATGATCTGCCGGAATCGGCGCGGGTCGACGTCGGCCGCGGGGAGGCCGCGTAGCGAGATCCGAACGTCGGGCTGGACCGGTGCAGCGCCTTTTTTCTTCGTCGCGCTGATCAGCGATCGGACGACGACCGTGACCTCGTCATCGAGGTTCACTGGACGGCGTTCCAGGTTGATCGACCCCGCCTCCACGACGGCGAGATCCTGCAGGTCATCGACCAGCCTCTGGAGAGAGAGCAGGTCGTCCCGGAGGGACGCGATGACGTCGGCCGAGGGCTCGATGACGCCGTCCTGGATCGACTCGAGCTGGCAGCGAATCCCGGTCAATGGCGTCCGCAGCTCGTGGGCGACGTCGGAGACCATCTGCCTGCGCAACCGCTCGGTCCGCTCCAGACCGTCGGCCATGGCATTGAACGCGGCGGAGAGCTGGCCGATCTCATCGTTGTTGTGGAGCACCGCAACGCGCTGCCCCAGGTCTCCACGCTCCATCTTCCTGGCGGCGCGGGTGAGGGCCTCGATCGGGGAGACGATGCGTCTGGCGAGGAGATAGGTCGCCATCAGCGCCACGAGGCCCGCTCCGGCGACCGCGAGGATGAGGGAGCGATTGACCAGCACGAGAAATCGATCGGCGGGGGAGCGCTCCGTGCTCGGCAACCCCGGCAGAGGGTAGACGGTGCCGATCAATGCGCCCGTGGAATCATGCAGCGCCGGGCCTTCGGTCATGAAGAACAACTCCAGCTCGCTGGCGCCGTCGGGCCCCCTGCCACTCGCCGACAGTCTGAGCCCGCCCCCCGGCACCGGCGTGACCGTCGCATCCGCGAGCCCGGGAATCGAAGAGGCGGCGAAGTTCCCGTCCCGATCGAGAACGATGAACGCCATACGCTGATCGCGACCGTCGTCGGTCAACGTGGAGAGAGTCTCTTCCACCCCCGTCCAGGATCCGGTCTTTTCGAAGTGCTCGACGAGGCGATCGGCCATCCCGTCCGGTACACTCGGCTCCCCCTCCTCCACATTCACCAGCCGCTGAAACCGGTGGAACTCGGTCGTCGTGATCCGGCTGGACAGATATCCCACTGCCGCCACCGAGATGACGACCACAAGCCCGACCGCGAGCAGCAGCTTAATCCGCAGACTGTGGCTCGGGCTCCGCATTCACTCCCCCTCGTCCGGAGTCCCGCCACCTTCTTCCGGATCGAACCGATACCCGACACCGAAGACGGTGCGGATGTACTCCGGGCCGCCTCGATCCGCTTCGAGCTTGCGCCGAAGGTTCTTCACGTGAGCGTCGATGGTGCGATCCTGCCCCTCGTAATCGGTCGCCAGGGCTTTCCGGATCAGACGCTCCCGCGTGAAGACGCGCCCCGGCGCACGGGCCAGGACCGAGAGGATGTCGAACTCCGTCGGGGTCAGAGAGACCGGCCGGCCGTTCAGGCGGACCTCGTGGCGCTCCAGATCGAGATCGAGAACGCCGAAGCGGAACCTGGATGGGCCGACCACCTCTCGACTGTCGGTTCGCCTCAGCACGGCGCGGATCCGCGCCGTCAGCTCCCTGGGGCTGAACGGCTTCGGCAGGTAGTCATCCGCTCCCGCCTCCAGCCCCTCGACGCGATCTTCGGTCGTCGTTCGTGCCGTGAGCATCAGGATCGGGAGATCCGATTCGCGGCGGAGCGTGCGGCAGATCTCCATCCCGTCGATCCCGGGCAGCATGAGATCGAGGACGAGCAGGTCGTATCGGTGCTCCCGGGCGCGGGTCAGTCCCTGCCGCCCGTCATGCTCGATCTCGACATCGAACCCCTGGTGATTCAAATAGACCCGGATCGAGGAGGCGATTTTCTCGTCGTCCTCTATGACGAGAATCGACCTCCGTCTTGATGAAGCCACTGCAGCCTTTCAGCGGAAGGCGTTGCGATCCTCTCCGCGTCTCGATCCAGTCTAACCTGCCAGTGCGCGGGTCGCTCGCTGGATCTTCCGGGCCAGTTCCTGAGCAACGGGCGGATCGAGATTGACCAGAACGATGACGACCAGGTCGTCTCCACTCTCGAGCGCCGTGTTCACACCGGGGCCACCGCCCGCGATGGCGATCTGATATCCGCCGGGGCCATGATCGGGGCGATCGGTGGCGCTCCCGGCTCCCGGCGTCTCACCGGTGAAGTACCAACCGGTCCACTCCGGCCCCAGCAGTCGGCCGGAGCGCAGCGCCCTGTCGAACTTGAGAAGATCCCCGGCGCTCGAGGAGCTGCTTCCCGCAGGGCAGCCCTTGATCGGGAGGATCTCACTGTTCGGGCGAAGGTCGCCCGAGTCGTTCCCCGGGCCACCTCGCGTGTAGCCGACCGCCACGTCGCGAACTGTCCCGTTCCGCTCGAAGAAGCCGGAGCGATCCATGCCGGCCGGGTCGAAGATCTTCTCCATGATGTATTCGTCGTACGGTTGTCCGCTCGCCGCTTCGATGATGGCGCCGAGGAGAATATATCCGGCGTTGGAGTATTGGCGCCGTTCGCCCGGCTCGAACAAGAGCGGCCTGTCGGCGAACAACGTGAAGAAATCACGAGGCGCTATCAATGACTTTCGAAGCTCGAGGAATCGCCCGTCGAAGATATCCCCCAGCCCCGAGCTGTGGTTCAGCAGATGCGCGATCGTGATCTTCTTCCCGGCCTCGCGGTTCGGGTAGTCGGGGATATGGTCGAGGATGGTGTCGTCGATGGCGATCTTTCCGTCCCGAATCAGCTGTCCGGCGGCGATCTTCGTGAACGCCTTGGTGATCGAGCCGAGATCAAACATCGTCTTCGGGTGGTTCGGCACGCCGGCCTCGCGATTGGCCAGCCCGTAGGCCCCCTCGAAGAGAATTTCCCCCTTTCTGGAGACGAGGAGGCTGCCGGAGAACAGATCCCGTTTCGTCAGATCCGCCAGATAGGCGTCCAGCGCCGATCGGAACGCCTGCCGGCTGGTGCCAGGGGGTATCTCGAAGGCCGGAAGGGTGTCGGGCGGCGGAGCCTGTTCGACCGAAACGGAGTATCCCCGGATGAGATGGGGCGGTTCGGCCTGGAGATCGAATATCAGTTCGGCGAGGTCACCATGTCCGGCGGTTGTGGCGCTGAGGGTCGCTTCGCCGTCACCGGTCATTGCGATCTCGGGATTCTCGAGAGAGCCGATCATGTGTACCAGATTCTCGTAAAGGGCCCGGTCCTCCTCTTCCGTGCGTCGCTCCTGGAACTCCTTCGTCATATTCTCCCCGGCGAATGCCGACATTGTTTCGGGATCGCCCGAATTAAACGCGTCGATGAATCCACGCAGGCGCTTCGCGACAGGGGGCGGCATCTCTTCACGAGAACCGGATGTGGGTATCCCCCTCGCCGGCTTGTGTGCTGCGTGTGCCGGCGCGTGCGCTTCGGGGTGGCCGACCTCCTCCGCGCCGTCCGGCTCGAGAGAGAGCTTCTTAAGATGATGAGGGGGGTCGGGATCGACTTCGAACGAGATCACGCCGACACGACCGCCGGCGGGGGAGCGCAGCGTGATGCGGGCGGTGGTCGGCCCGGTCTTCATCGCCGTTTCGATCGCGGCCATTGGAAACTCCGAGCGCAATTGCATCAGGAGATCGAGGAACTCCTCGCCGCTCCGGCCGTCCCGGGTGGACTCGGCGACCCGCTCTTGCAGAAACGCCTGCATCGCCTGATCGCCGGCGGAGTGAGTCAGGCGGGCGAGGGCCTGCGCCATCCGCCCCGTCGGCGAGTCGGGTATCCCTCCCTGTGCCGATGTCCCGGGGTTGAGGGTGGAGGTCGCAAGGAGCAGCCCCGTCAGAACAACAGTCGTTGCGATCAAGCGATCGATCTTCGTTCTCATCGTCATCCTCCTCTCAGGCAACCCGCCTGAGGAGAATCCTAGACGGCGGGTTTGAAGATCCGATGAAGATAACAAGATTCATTCCAGTTGGCTGCCGACCCACTTCAAGATGAACGCGCCCGCGTATACACGTCACGAACCGGGTTGGGAACAAGGAAGGGGACGTCCTTGAGGCTCGAGACCAGAAAACCAATCGCCTTCCCCTTGTGAGATATCATGGGGCCTCTCTGCAGACAGGACATCTGTTCGAATCCGCGCACGATCGACGAAGTCAGGGAGGTCGCGCCGCTCCATGGCTACGCGTGAGATCTTCTCGTCTCGATTCGCCACCTTGCTGACCATGGTGGGCGTGGCGGTCGGGCTGGGGAACGTCTGGCGGTTTCCCTACATGATGGGCCGCTATGGCGGCAGCGCGTTTCTATTTGTCTATCTGCTCTTCACGCTTCTGTTTGCCGTGCGGGCGTTGTCGGGGGATTGGGCGCTCGCCCGCCCGACCCGCCGGGGGCCGGTGGGGGCCTTCACCCTCGCCTTCGGTCGCGCTCCCGGCCTCGTCATCGGATGGATTCTGCT
>JAPUIN010000322.1 GCA_027297005.1 Acidobacteriota bacterium | reverse complement strand
TGGCCAGTCAACCGGTCGATCTGGCCCACCCCCCCAACCGGCAGGGCCGAACTCCCTCGATGTATCCTGGCGCATGTAGGGGTTTTGCCCGGTTTTAGATTGCAGCGGAAGGTGTCCGATCGTATATGGATCCCCTGAGCCAAGGGGGTTGGGAGCACGACCATGTCGACACGCTCACCGCAACGATCCAGACAGTGCATCCGGGTCCATAGCTCCCTGCTCGCCACGGCCCTCCTGGCCGCGACGCTGGGGTCGACGCCGGCCGGGGCGGCGAAGCAGAAACTCCCCGGCCAGATCCCGAATGCCCCCAAGCTTGTCGAGGGCTATCCGATCCCGTTCCCGCAAACAACCACATTCAGATCCGAGCAGGGAGGCCTGCTCGCAACCGACCTGGACGGCGACGGGGAGCACGAGCTGGTTCTTTCGATCTCGACAGGGCTCGTCGCCGTTCTCAACCTGGATGGGTCGTACCGGCCGGGCTGGCCGCGGACATTCGAGGATCTCCCCCAGCCGGCATACCCGTTCGGCCCCCCGGCCGTCGGGGATCTCGACGGCGATGGCAGGGCCGAGATCGTCACCTGTGTCGTGGCCGGAGTGACACCGCGCCGGTCGTATCTTTACGCTTTTCGAATCGACGGTGAGGTGCAGGCCGGCTGGCCGATCGAGATCCAGCTGACCGGGCCCCAGCTCCAGACCTGCTCGGCGGCAGGGGTCCTGATGGCCGATCTCGACGGTGATGATCTGATGGAGGTCGTGGTCGCCGTCAACCTGGGACGGGTGGTGGCCTTCGATGGAAACGGTCATTTACTACCCGGCTGGCCCGTCCTGCCCGGCCCCGATCCTCACGGCAACCTCCGCGGCATCAACGCTGCGTTCTCCGCCTCCGACCTGGACGCCGACGGCGCGGCCGAGGTGATCTTCATCGAGTCGGGGCTCGAGCCACGTCTGCTCGCCGTCTCCTGGGACGGACGGATCCGGGACGGGTTCCCCGTGCTGTTCGGGGAGATCGTCGATCGTCAGGCTCCCGCTGTGGCCGATCTCGACGGCGACGGAATCCCGGAGTTGATCCAGGCGACGCTACCGGTGACGGGAGATCTCCTGGAGGAGGTTGCTGCCACCCGCGAGCCGACCGGGGACGAGATGCTGATCCCTCCAGCGCTTCATGTCCTGAGGGCGGACGGCACGAACGCACCCGGATGGCCACGTCTCCTCTCGCAAGGAGGATCCTGGGGGCCGCTTCTCGTCGACCTCACCGGCGATGGACGCCCTGAGATCCTGCAACAGGACGGTGAGGATCTCTATGCATTCAACGCTGAAGGAGAGGTCCTTCCTGGATTTCCGTATACTCTTCGCCGGGATTTCAATCAATCGCAATCGATCGACTCGACCCCTTGGCTTGCGGCCGACCTGAACCATGACGGCAGTACGGATCTGCTGACCGTACGGAGCAACATCTATCTGGGGAATTCCTACATGCGGATCTTCGGTCTGCGCGATACCGGCCAGCCCCTGAAAGGGTTCCCGTTCGAAGTCGAGAACCACCGGGCGGCATCGCTCCCCGTGGTGCTCGACGTCTCGGGGGACGGAATCGCCGATCTGGTCATGCTGACGATCGAGCGTCTCAACGGCCGCAGGAAGCTGATGGCGTGGGATCTGGGAAGTCTGCTCCCCACCTCGCGCCGCTGACGAGGCCCAGCCTGGCCAATCCGGCCGTCAATCTTTGTCTTCGCCCCATACGCGCCGCACCTTCTGCCGCAGAGTCGTCCGGATCTCCAGATCGAGCCTCGAGGTCGCCCGCCCTCCCTCGTTGGTCTCCGGTTTGCCGGGCAGCGGCCGCAGCGGTGCCTCGATGTCTATCCTCAACGTCGCGACGTCCCGCTGCGAGATGAACACGCCGCGGCGCAGGTCGAAGGAGGCTGTTCCCTCGCCGCCGCCACTGATCGTGCAGAAGGTGTCGGCGGCATCCGGCATCGCGTTCGGATCGTTGGTGAATGTCGTCACGATGCGGAAGTTGGCCCGAGTATTCATCACCTGGTCCAGGATGTACTCGCGCGTGCGGACCAGCCCGACGTTCTCAATCCCTTTGATCTTGATGCGCGACGGGAGGGGGAGGTGGGCGACATCCTTGAACCCCTCACCCTTCCTCAGAATCATCGGCTCCACCTTCGGCTGGACCGAGTTCATCAGCGGAAAACTCAGATCCTCCATCGCCGGGTTGTCCTCGCCCGCGACCTTCTCCAGCTTGACGACATTGCCGAATCGATCCAGCAACCCCTCCCAGACCAGCGTCGTCACCTGCCGCTGCAATGGCCCGTACGGCTCACTCGGCCGGCCGTCCTTCATCATTTCGATCATGAATCGCTTGGCGCGACGCTTGAAGGGAATCATCCCCTCGGGGTTCGGCTCCATTGACGTCATCATGAACTCGATCAACTCCGTCTTGGAGACGTTCTTCATCCGACCGGTCCAGAAGGCGAAGCTTTCGCGGTACGCCTCCGGGGCTTCGAATGACACGTCCAGGTTGGTGATCTGCACCCGGACCATCTGTTCGTAGATGGAGAGCTTGCGGGCTTGCGGCGCGAAGTGAATGGAGTCGCCGTCATCGGCCGGAGGCGCGGCAGCCTGCGACGGTTGGTGTTCGCCGGACGACGCCTCCTGGGCGGTCGGCAGGGCAAGCGTGGCGAAAATCAGCGCCACCGCCAGCCCCGCGCCTACCACACCGCGTCGCAGATCGAATCGCGCCGGAAGCCCCCCACACCGCGATGCCCGAGTGGTTCCGTTCCGCTTTTGCCTCATCATCACATCAGATATCTGCCGGAACCATCCCCCGGACCGGATTCTTCCATCCCCTTGTCCGGGTGCTGTCGCCAGTATTCGTCGATGGCCCGGCGAATCTCCGCCTCCTCCGGAATACGGACGTTATGGATCGCAGCCAGCAGAAGAATCGCTTGTCCGACGAACGCTTTGTCGCGATCGAGGTGACGGCGCAGGGGCAGGATCAGCTCGCGGGCACCGAACTGCGACATCCAGCGGGCCGATTCTCCGGGACCGGCCGCCTCGAAGAAGAAATCGAAATGCTCGAGCACCGCGGCGAGCGCATCGCGCGTGCCCAGTTCGCCGAAAAAGATCAGCAGGCTGTGCCCGGCGTCCTCGTCGATGTTTCCCGTCTGCAGTCGCGCGCAGACTGACTCGACCACCAACTCCCCCATCTTCCCCAGCGCGTGCTCCGCCGCCTCATACAGGAAGGCGTTCTCCTCGCTGAGGAAATCGAGAATCTCGTTGATGGCGCTGACCGACTTGAGCTCACCGAGCGTTTCGAGCGCCATCATCTGCGGGAAGAACGGCCCGCGCGCGGCCAGGATCGCCAGGCAACGGTCCTCGGCCGACCGGCGCATCGATGAACGCTCGGGGCTGCCTTCCGGCCCGGCCGACTCGACCGCGCGCCGGATCGCCGCCGGCAGACTCTCGGACATGAAGGAGGTCTCGACTTCCAGCAGCGTGAGCAACTCCCTCAGATCGTCCGCGGCGCGTCGTACCTCGAGCCTGTAGTTCCGGTAACGCGCCATCTTCACGACCGCCGACAGCAGGAAACCGACGATCCACTCTCTGAGATGGGGCCCGAGCCCCTCCGTCATCCGCTCGACCTCCGGATCGGCCCAGAAGGAGGCGACCTCGACCAGGCGATCCGTGAGATCGTCGCCGGAGGAACGCTTCACCGTGAGGGAGCCGCGGCGGATCAGATCGGCGAGTGCCGGAGCGATGCGTCCGTAATCGCCATCCTCCAGGGCCGCCGCAACGTGATTGAGGAGTTCGGCATCGAGTGCGGCGCGGATATCGCAGTCGTAGCTCGCATCGATCACCTTCATCGTCTTCTCGAGATCGATCCTCCCGCTGAGCGTCGTCCGAAAGCACCACCCGCAATCGTCCACTTCCAGGTGATCCATCAGCACCCGGAACGCCTCCCCCGCCGTCTGGTCAGCCGCCGGAGCGCCGACACCGCGCCACTGCAGGGAGCGGATCCAGGACTGCAGGAGTGGCCGGTAGCCTCCCGGCTCCGCCCCCCTCAGCGCCGATCGCAGGATGCCCGGAGAACCGAACCAGTCGGTGCGCAGCCCCAGGAAAGCCTTGAGCACGGCGCGGGCCTCCTCGTCGTTCCACTCCGAGATGGCGTCCAGAATCCCGGCCCAGCACTCCTCGTCGAAATCGCGCCGCTCAAACGCCACGCGCGCCACCTTCAGGGCCGGTCGATCGCGAAGCCGCAGGAGAGCCTCCAACGCCCTGGCCGCGGGTCGGC
>JAPUIN010000321.1 GCA_027297005.1 Acidobacteriota bacterium | reverse complement strand
GACGGGGCTGTTCGGATACATCGGCAAGAAACCGCGCATGATCCCGGTGCGGGTCGAGCTGCAGCCCGAGCGCGGTCACTCACGCCGTTATGCGTTCGACATTGTCGAGGATCCATTCCTCGCTCCCTACCTCCTGTACGGAAGCCTCCTGTCCATTTTAAACAGCGAGCAGAAGAGCTACGGCGAGATCTCGATCTCCTACAAAAGGGGCTCCACCATACGCGTGGCCGGCGAGGAAGAGATCGCACTGCGCAACCTGTTCGCCGGTGACCTGTCGATGCAGTACGCATCGGGAATCGTCGCGTTCCTTGCCCAGATCATGCTCAACAACGAGTATCGGCCGGTTCACATCGAGGGGATCAATCTGATCCTCGGGTACTCCGACGATCGCCGCATGGCGCGGGTGGAGCGCGCCTGGCTCAGCCGTGACCGCGTGAAGGCGGGAGAGACCGTTTTGGTCTCCGTCAACCTCAAACCGTTTCGCGGCCCCGCCGTCACCCGGCAGATCGAGCTCGAGATCCCGGAAGATGTGCGCCCGGGCCGGCTCCAGCTACGGGTCGGCGATGGGCTGTCGATCGCACGTGCCGAATCGGAACATGCGGAGTTCTACCCGAAGGATCTCGCGCAGCTGATCCGGTTGATCAACCACCTGCGCAGCAACGATACCGTCTATGCCGTTCTCACCCAGGCTGACAACGGAATCCTCTATCGCGGCGAACGCCTCCCGAACCTGCCACCCTCAATCGCTCAGGTGATGGTCCGACCGCGCAGCCGCGGAAATTATCTTCGCTTGTGGCAGCGCAGCGTGGTGGAGGAATCTCTTCTTACAGACTACATGATCACCGGTTCCAAACTGCTCTCTCTCGAAGTGGAGGAATGACGTGCCGCTGCAATTTGTCGGTTCGGCCGTGCGCCGGCTTCTGATCCCGCTCCTGCTCGCCTGGCCAGGGACGGCCCTGGCGGTGGCCCCGGTCCTCTGGTCGGTCGAGACCGCCGAGGCGTTCGACCTCGGCACGACCGAGGGGGTCGCCGTCGCGCCCGACGGCGAGGTCATCCTCGCGCCGGCGCTCAGCACCCTCAAGGTCCCCCCTCTGACCGAGGCCCCGGAGCCGTTCCTGTGGTCGCAGGCGATCGACAGCAAGGGGACCCTTTACCTCGGCGGCGGGTCCGGAGGACACATCTACCGCGTGCCCCGTGCCGCCGCAGGCTCGCTCTACTATTCGAGCGGAGACCTCGCGGTCCATGCCATGACCATCGGTCCGTCGGACGTGCTGTACGTCGCCACCTCCCCCAACGGCCGCATTCTGGAGATCACGGGTGAGGGGAAGGGGCAGGTCCTCTACGAGCCGGATGATCGGTACATCTGGGCCCTGCAGGCGAACGGCGACGGGCAGTTGTACGCCGCCACCGGCGAGCATGGCGTGATCTACCGAATCACCGGCCGGGGGAAGGCCGAGGTGTTCTTCGACAGCGACGATGCCCACGTTGTGTCCCTCGCCCTCGATCGAGAGGGTCGCCTGCTGGCCGGCACGGACGGCAACGGTCTGCTCTATCGCATCGGGCCCGGCGGCGACGCCACCGTCCTGCACGATTCTTCGCTGCGGGAGATCAAGTCGATCGCCATTGATCGCGACGGGGTCATCTATGCCGTCGGTGTCGGCGCGGCGGATGATCCATCCCCCCGCCCGCAACGTGGATCCCTGGCGGCCGCGCCGGAGGGGCAACCCGGCACCCCGGTGCCATCGCCGGTGCCGCTGCCGGGTGGCATGCCGACCCTGACCGCCACAGTGACCGTGCAGGCCGACGCCAACGGAGCCGCCACACCGCGCGGCGAAGCGGCTCCGCGCAGCGAGGTGTACAGGATCGGCCAGGATGGCTCGGTGTCGACCATCTGGTCCTCCCCGACGGAGGTGATCTATGCGCTCGCGATCGATCGGGACGGCCGCGTGCTGGTGGGAAGCGGCGAGCCGGGGCGAATCCGCGTATTGTCGGGCCCCAACCGCAGCACCGTGCTGGCCCGCCTCAAGGAATCGCAGGTCACATCGCTCGTGATCGGGCCCGGGCGACGGATCTACGCCGCGAGCAGCAACACTGGCCGGGCTTACATGCTGGACGAAGGGACGAGCGAGTCGGGGATCTACCTGTCGCAGCCGCGTGACGCGGGAACCGTGTCCCGCTGGGGCCGGATCTCCTGGCGCGCCAGGCAGCCCGCCGGTTCGGGGATCGAGATGACGACCCGCTCCGGCAACAGCAGAGCTCCGGATGCCACATGGAGCGAATGGTCGACCCCGTATCCAAATCCGGCCGGCGGCCCGATCATGAGTCCGCCGGGCCGCTTTCTGCAGTGGCGCGCACGGCTCACCCGTCCGCGCGGCGGGGAGAGCCCCGCGCTGCAGTCGGTGTCGACCATCTACGTGCAGTCGAACCTGCCCCCGGCGATCGAGAGCGTGACGGTGCGTCCACCGGGAGTGGTGAGGCAGCGCCAGCCGTACCTGTCGGAGGTCGATCCGACCGATCTCGCCTTCACCGGGATCGATGTCGATCCCGATAATCCTCCGCGCCCGGATCAACCGGCGATCGTCCCCGACAAGGAGATCTACGTCCGGGGCATGCGCGCGATCGTCTGGGTCGCCGAGGATCCGAATGACGATCGGCTCTCCTACTCGCTGTCGTTTCGAGGCGAAGGGGAGAAGGCGTGGAAGCCGCTGGCGCGCGGTCTGCGCGAGACGTACTTCGCCTTCGACTCGATGCAAATGCCGGATGGCCTCTATGAGGTCAGTGTCGAGGCGAGCGACGGCCGGTCCAATCCGGCCGAACAGGCGCTGAGCGTGACGCTCGACAGCGAGCCATTCACTATCGACAACACACCGCCGTTGGTGCAGGTGACGTCACGCCGCTCCGAAAAGAAAAAAGGTTCCGGGTTCACCGTGGAAGTAATCGCCACCGATGGGGTGGGACCGATCGCCCGCGCCGAGTACTCGCTCGATGCGCGCCGCTTCGTGCCATTAGTACCCCGGGACGGGGTGAGCGATTCAACGTCGGAGTCATACCGCTTCCGGCTCGAATCTCCCGGGCCGGGAGAGCACATCGTGATCGTGAAGGTGCTCGATCTTCTTGGCAACATCGGTGCCGGAAAAGCCGTCTTCACGGCTGACTGACCGATTCATGCGACGGAGTGTCGCTCCGTTCCTCGCCCTCCTGGGGCTGCTGCTCGGCGCCTGCGATCCCGCGGCCCGGGTCGAGGAGCCGGGCGCCGGGAATCGCCCCGTCCCGGGCGGCCGCTTCGTCTATCCCCTCCGCATCGAGCCGACCACTCTCAACTTCGTCACCGGCACCGATCAGATCGCCGTGATGGTCCAAAAGCTTGTGGCTGACGGGCTCGTCGGTCACGACGACCGCCTGCGCCCGGTGCCGCGGCTCGCCTCCTCGTGGGAGCACTCCGCCGACGGCCGGGTGCTGACATTTCATCTGAGATCCGACGTGCGTTTCCATGATGGCAGACCGTTCACCAGCGCCGACGTGCTGCATACCTACCGCCGCATCGTCGACCCGGCGAGCCGGGCGGTCGGCCGCCTCGACTCGTTCCTCACCGTCGAACGTGTCGAGACGCCGGATCCCCACACGGTCCGCGTGATCTACAGAGAGCCGTACGCCCCGGCCCTGTACGCCTGGGAAGTGCCAATCGTGCCGCGACATCTCGATACGGGGCCGACGATGAACGATTCTCCGCTGAACCGCGCGCCGGTCGGCACCGGACCGTTTCGTTTCGTCACCTGGGATGCGGGAAGCCGGATCGTCCTGGCCGCCAATCCGGACTACTGGAACGGCCGCCCCCACCTGGACGAATTCATCTTCCAGATCATCCCCTCGCAGGAGACGGCCCTGCAGGCCCTGCTCGCGGGGGAGGTCGACTACGCCTCCCTGACGCCGGTGCAGTGGGAC
>JAPUIN010000320.1 GCA_027297005.1 Acidobacteriota bacterium | reverse complement strand
TGAACATCACGCGGCACGAAATGACGATGATGATCTTCCGCGGGCCGGAGCTGATCTTTTACCGGTGCAAGCCACATCCGGCCGGCGCGGCGGGTGAGGAGATGATCACGGCCCTGCGGCGGGAGGTTTACACCTCATTCGCCTTCTATCAGGAAAAGCTCCTGGGGCGGGGGATCGGGCGGGCGTACCTGCGGTCGGTCGGCATTCCACTGGAGGCGGTGCGGGACCTGGTGGCCGGAGAGGCAGGCTGCCCCCTGGAGACATTCGACCTTCACGACCGGATCAAGATGATGGAGGGAGTGCAGATCGGCTCCGACGAGGCGATCGATGCTACCCCGGCCGTCGGCGCGGTAGCGGGGAGGCTGTCGTGACGGCTCTGACGCTGAATCTCGCGAGCCGGCCGTTTCGCAACAACAAAGCGATCGGCACGGCTTTCGTGAGCGTCGGCGTGCTGCTTCTTCTTGCGACGGTGGCGAACCTTTACGTCTTCTTCACTTACCGCAGCAGCTACGCGGAGTTGCAGATTGACCGGCGGGTCGAGCGCGAACGGCTGGTGGGACTGAACAAGGAGGAGCGCCGACTGGTGAGGGAGATCGAAGGTCGCGACTTCGCCACGCTTTACCGGCGCGGCCAGTTTGCCAGCAGCGTGATTCTCCAGCAGGATTTTTCCTGGACGCGCCTGTTCAACAAGATGGAGGATTTGATGCCGAACGAGGTCATGATGACCTCGATACGCCCCAGCATCACGGGAGACGGAATCGTCATCCGGGTCGATGGCAGGGCGAAGAACCAGCCCGCCTTCCTGACGCTGCAGGAGCGCCTTCTGGAAGACTCGAGCTACACGAACGTCTTCCCGAGCAGCGAACGAAAGATCAATCCGAGGATGCCCGACATCAACTTCACCCTCAACTTCGACTACCTGCCGGAATCGCCGTCCGAACGCCAAGCGGTCGTGGCGGAGCAGCAGGAGGAAAGTACGCCGGATCCCTCCCCGAGCGGAGCGACACCGGACCCGCGCACGCCGGACAAGGGTGGGATCGCCGCCGCCCCACCCGTCGAGGCGCAGCCGCAGTCGGTTGCCACTCCTGCAGCGACAACCGGCACCGTCGGTCGTGACGGACGAGGGCGCACGTCCGAAGTGCTGGTCCGCATGATGGCCGCGCCCGGCGGGGTTTATCTCTCCGGTCGGTCGAACGGTGCCGGCCTCGCCGGTGTAGCTCCGGAGGGGGCCCCGAAGCCAAGGGAGAGCGCGGATGCGGAGACTCCGGCGGCGACGCCCCAAACGAAAAACACCGCCACGCAGACCGGGGCAGCCGACGGGCGTGCCGTCCGGCTCGACGTCCCGCTGAAGTTCGACGGGCGTACGGTTCGTGAGGTGTACACCCTGCTCGGCCTGGCTCATTCGGTCTCCTTCTCGATCGATCCGGGCGTCGACGGCGGGGTCCGCGTGAAGACCGATCTGAGCGGGATGCCGCTCCAGCAGGCGATCGCCGAACTTGGTCGCGCCGCTGACCACAGCATCGTCCTGCGGTCGGACGGCATCTATCGAGTCGCCGCACTGGGCGGCAAAGCGATTCTCGCCGACAGGCCGATCGGCGAGGAGGATCTGCCGGCGGAGGAGACCCCATGAAGGCCGTCCTCCGCAATCTTGGCAAGAGGTCGTTCGATCTCCGGCGCGACCTGAAGTGGATCGCCGGGGGGCTCGGCGTGCTCCTGGTTGCCAACCTCGGGTTTTATCTTTTCCTGAACATGCCGCGGTTGCGTGCTCTGAGTGATCTGCGATCGGCACGTGCCTCCGTTCTCTCATCGCTCAAGGTGACCACCGACCGGATCGAGCGTATGAATCAGCTGATTCAGGCGTACGACGAGGAGGTCGTCCGGCTCGATGATTTCTTCGAGAACCGCCTCGGCACTCAGCGCTCCCGTATGACGGCGATCCAGCGTGAGGTTCGCGCGATCGCCCGCGAGTTCCGGATCGATCCGGAGAGCCTCGACTACGTAACGAGCGAGGTGGAGGGGACCGACCTGATCAGGTTTCAGGTCACGATCCCGCTGACGGGCGGCTATCCGAACCTGCGGCATTTTCTCAACCGTATCGAATCGTCGCAGCATCTGCTGACAGTCGACAGCGTCGAACTGACCGGCTCGCGCGAGGGGGGTGCCATGCTGAGCCTGACGGTCAAGATGGCGACCTACTTCAAGACGCTCGATCGGGAACGGCGGCGTCCACGATCGCGACCCGCGTAACGGACGGGATTGGAACGAAGGATGGAACATGCGTGAACGACGGAATGAGGTTCTGCTCGGCTGCCTGCTGCTGGTCTTTGCGATCGTTTTCTGGTACCGGCTGGCAGGGGGTGCGGAGGAGCAGCCGCTCGGCCGCGGACGACGCGGCGAGGTGAGCCGAGTGAACCTCGATGCCATCCAGATCTATCCGGTCGATTGGGAGGTTCTGAATGCGGCCCGTCCCGCATACGATCCTTCGGGTCGGAACATCTTCCAGTTTGGCAAGCCGCCGACGCCGAAACCCCCCGAGCTCAGTCTTGCGGAGAAGGCGGCGATCGAGAAAGCCCGTGCCGAAGCGCAGAAGAGGCGCGAGGAGGTCCTGAAGGTGACCCAGGTGAGGAGGACCCCCCCGCCCGCACAGAAGATCGGGCCGCCCGAGCCGCCGGTGGTGCAGCCGCCGCCGAAACCGAAGCCGCCCCGGGTGACCTACAAGTTCATCGGTTACTTCGGCCCACCCGATCGGAAGATCGCGGTGCTGCTCGACGGCCCGGATGAGATCCTCGGTAGTCGGGGGGACGATATCGGTGACGCGTTCCGGATCATAGAGATTGGGTACGAATCGATCAAGTTCGGCTTCACCGACGAGCGGTTCAAGGACGAGTACGAGATCGTCCCGATGGCCAGCGGCGGCTGAACGTATCGGGGCTGAATGAAGGAGGTGATGGAGTCATGAGCGTCCGCGCAGGAAATCCCGGAGGGATCCACATGCCACGCGGGAGGGGACCGCGACGAGCGCTGGGCGACCCCTTCGTGCGCGTTTTCCTGATCGTTCTTCTGCTCGCGCAGGCGGCCTGCGCGACGGGGGGCGCGAGTGCCTACCGCACCGGCAAGAAGCAAATGGATGCCAGTAATTTCGATCGCGCGGTCCTGT
>JAPUIN010000032.1 GCA_027297005.1 Acidobacteriota bacterium | reverse complement strand
CTCGAGCGGGCGCCCCGCTCCCGATTTGAACCCGTGATCGGAGACGATGAGGATCGTCGCATCGTTTCCCGCCACGTCGACGATCGCTCCGATCAGGGCGTCCTGCCTGACGTAGAAAGAGATGACTGATTCGCTGAAACGATCAAAGTCCCGATCCGGGCAGATCGCCATGCGCGGCGGCATGCAGTGCTGGAAACGATGCCCCATCATGTCGATTCCCTCGAAGTAGACGGCGGTCAGATCGAACCGGCGCGCGACGAGGTCAGCCGCGAGGGTGGCGTAGTTGCGTGAACCGGTCAGGATCGAGAGGACGAGCGGGATCGGGTTTTTCGCCAGCTTCCGGTTGAGAGCTTCCTCCCCGGCGCCAGGCGGTCGCAGGACTTCCTCGATCGCCGCTTCGAACTCGGACCGCTCGATCCGCATGATGCGCCGGGCCTCTTCGAACGATAGCTCCGATGCCGTGATGAGATCATCACGGAGCCCCTCCAGATAATCGGAGGGGAAGACGATCCCGCGAGGGGATGGCTGGTCGGCCGGACGGGGGCGAAGCATTTCGAACGCGACCAGGTTCGACACCTGCACGCCCGACACCTGCTCCGCCGGATAGGATGCCCACCAGGCCACGAATCCGGTCGACAGGCCGGCATCGCCGAGGATGTTCCACAGCGCCTTGACGCCACGGAAGCGACTCGTCATCGGAACCCGCCTGCCCGAGGCGAGATCGATCGCCTGGAAATCGGCGATCCGATGGCGGTCCGGGCCGACCCCTGTCACCATCGTCGTCCACAGCAGCGGCGAGATCATCGGATCGTATGAGCGCATCTGTCCCCGTGTTCCCGATTCGATCAGCGCAGCGAGATGCGGCATGCGTCCGGCGCGGAGCAGCGGGTCGATGACGTCCCAGTCGGCTCCGTCGAGCCCGATCAACACGAGCCGTGCGCCCGTTGGAGTGACCTGCGGCATCGGCCCGAGCTCGATCGCGCCGTCGGCCTGTTCCGTGGCTGCCCCGTCGGCCGGGCGCGAAAAAGCCGAGATCGGACCGACCCACCCCTCGAGCCGCTCCGGGATGACCCCGCTCGCCCGCAACGCACGATCGATCGCATCGAGTGCGTGGCGTGGAGCGGGGGCACGCCCGGAGCCGCCGGCCGGCGCTGCCGGGGCCAGCAGCGTCGAGGGTGCGAAGGGGTGGAGCGCCTCCTCGATCGTCGCGTGAAGGAAGCCCTTGAATCCGTCGGCAATCGTATCGGGCGCCCGCCCGCTGAAGAGGCCGGGATCGAGCCTATAGTCGAGAGTCAGACGGGTTCGGATCGTCGCGCCTTCGGGGGTGGAACGGTCGAGATCGAATCGCAGGGGACCACCACTCAGCGGGATGATCAGAACGGGGCTGAAGGGTGTGCGAACGAACCAGCCCGGGCCGTGCTGTCGATCACCGGCCATACCGATCGAACCGGCCGGAACGCGCGACACGGAGAACGGGATCATGATAGCGGCCAGCAGGATCAGCGCGGCGCCGCCGGTCAGCAGGGAGCGTGCGGGACGACTGAGGGTCGGCACGGCCAGAGTATAGCGGCCCGGCAGGCCTCACGGAAGAAGCACGGCGCGCGCGATTCAGCATGCGCCAACCGAATGAACGGGATAGTTTGAGGCATCCGGGAAGGGGAGTTGCGCGAAGAGGTTGCCCGGATGGGCTTCTAAAAATCCCAGCGGGCTCCGAGACGCCATGAGCGCGGCGCCTGGAAGAAGATCGGTTTGAGGAAGTCCGGGTTGGTAACTCCCGCCGACATCTCGACCGTGTCGATGAACGCGATCGGTTCCTGGCTGCCGAAGATGTTGAAAACGTCCACGAAGACTCTCAGTCGACCTCCGCTGAGCTCCATTGGATAGTCGGCATGCAGGTCGAACGTGACGAGATCGGACGTGCGGCCGAGATTACCCCGCTCGACAGGATCGTAGTCGACGAGGAAGACGGCACCGCTGAGGGCCTCGGGATCGGTCAGCGCCGCCTGCAGGTCGGAGGTGCGCCGCAGCCTGAAGTCAGCCGGATTGAATACACCGCCAGTGTCCGCCCAGTATCCGTAGACCGGGTTGATCCCCGGGATCTCGCCCGCGTTTCTGTAAATCGGATGGGCGAGAAGCGAGGTGCGGGGCACTCCGCTCGCCCACGAGAAGTTCCCCCCGAGCCGGAATCCGCTCCTCGGGAAGGTGTAGGACGGGAAAACGTGCAGGACGTGCGAGGTGTCAGTTGGCAGCACGCCCTCGGTGAACTGTCCCGACATCAAAGGCGAGTTGGGGAAGTCATACAGGGAGCTGAAGTTGGCGTCACTCTGCCCGTTGTCGTTGCGGAACAGCCCCTCATAATTCCCCTTCAGGCGCGCGAAACGGTAGTTGGCAAACAGCGACCAGTGGTTGGAGAACCGTTTCGTGAAGATCAGCTCGAGGGCCTTGTATTCGCGCTTCGCCTCCGGGAAGTCGAACAGGCCGCCGGCGGGCTCGGCGCCGTTCCCCGGGTTGGCCATGAACGAGGAGCCGAATGGCGCCGCCGGGAAGGTGGTGCTCATCTCGCTGCCCGGAGTCAGGCTGCCACCGAACGGATCGTACGGGTAGCCGTAGGCGTACCCATAGTAGAAGTTCTGAATTTGCTCGACGGCGTTCAGCTGGACATCCTCGAGGACCCGGCCCTGCGTGCGGTAAATGGCGCGCACCTCGACCGCCGCTTCCGGACCGACTTGAAAGGCGAAGCCGCCCGACAACTCGTCCTCGTAGGGGAGCTTCGTGCCGGGAACCACTGATGTCTGATTCACTCCCTGGACGAATACCGGGAAGGCGGGGGAGCAGACCGGGCCGCCGGCTCCGGAGCTGTCGACGCACGGCACCGCGAAGGGGAAAAACCGCGGATTCGTCAGCGCCCGGTCGGTAAATTCCTGGAACGCCACGGTGATGTCGTTGCTGAAGGCGCGGATCGCCAGGATGTTCGGCACCCGCTGGTAGTAGCGGCCGAAGTTGGCCCACAGGCGGCTGCGCCCGTTGCCCAGGACGTCCCAGGTGACCCCGATGCGCGGCGCCCAGTTGGCGCTGAACGTGTACTCGCTCGGGGAGAAGGTCGTGCTCTCGAGGCAGCCGCCGCTGCCGTCGGGTGAGCAGGTGAAGATGCGGCTCGATGTCCCGGTAAACGGGTTGACGACCGACTCGGTCCCGAACGGCAGGGTGAAGGAGCCGGACCCGCGCACCTTCTCCTCTGTCCATCGGATCCCGGCCTTGATCGTGACGCGCGGGTGGACCGACCAGGTGTCCTGGACGAAGAAGTTCAGCTCATCCGCCTCGGTCGCTTCCGGTCTCGGCCCGATGCTCGCCCGGTTGACGCGGAACCTGTTCGGCGAGTCGTAGGCGAGGGCCGGATCCCCGGTGCTGTTGAAGACGCTGATGAGGGCGCCGCCGTTGGTCGGTGCGCCGATCGTGTCCTGGAACCCGTCGCCGTCGTCGTCGACCGGCGCCGTCGATCCGGAAAGGGAGATCGGCAGCTCGATGTCAATCGAAGACCCGGTATACGAAGCGCTGTCGCGATAGGTGATGTCGTCGAACTGCACGCCGTACTTGATCTCATGCTTGCCGAAGATATTGGTGAACTTCAGCTGATACGAGATGGTCTCCTCGTCCTGGTTCGAGATGAAGCCGACGCCGCCGCGACTGGTCGTGACCGGATTGATGGTGAGCGGGATGGCACCCCCCCCGGGATCGTAGCTGTCGGCGCCCCGGATGAACTCGAGATTGTTGCGCAGGTCGGTGTACTGGAGTTCATTCAGCCTGGAACTTTCGCGAAACTCCGCGTCGTGCCGGGAGACCTGCGCTTCCATGAAGAACCGCGGCGTGAAGACCGCGTTCCACTTGAGCGACTGATTGTGTGAGCCGTAGCGAATATCGCTGGCGCCGCCGCCGAGGTTGAACTGCTGGTTCAGCGCCTGGCCGACCGCCCCGCTGATGTCGCGCTGAGGGCCGCTAGTGCCGCGCGCCGGGTCGCCGAACAACGTCAGTTCCAGCTGGTGCCGGTCGGCGGCCTGCCAGGTGAACTTGGCGGCGTAGTTGTGCGCGCGCCGCGTCCCTTTCAGCTCGCGGCCCGCCGAGGGGTACGCCAGGGCGTTCGGTGCCGAGAACCCGTCGGCCAGCATCTCATCGAAGGCCGGCAGGCCGGCGCTGGCCGCCGTGAACGCCGGGTCGGCGATGCTCTGTGCCTGCACGCTCCGGGTTGTGTACACGGGGTTGTAGGCGAAGAAAAAGAACATTCTGTCCTTGATGATCGGGCCGCCCAGGGAGAAGGCGAAGTCATTGACCTTCTCGTCGGTGAGGTTGGCGATGCCGGTGTCGAGATTGACGAGTTTTCCGGAAGAGCGGAGCCCCGAGGGGCTCGAATACCAGGCGACGCTTCCCCGAAGATCGTTCGTCCCGGACTTCACGATGGTGTTGATGATCCCCCCGAGCGCCTGGCCGTACTCGGCCTCGAAGCCCCCGGTCTTGATCTGCACCTCGTCGAGAAACTCGCTGGTCACCCCCGTCCCGAGCGATCCGTAGACGAGGTTGAAGGAGCCGATGCCGCCATACCCCGAGTTGGTGATGTTGACGCCATCGATGAAATAGGAGTTCTCGAGCCCCGAGGCGCCACCGATGGAGTAGTTCCCCCGACCGGTGCCGAGGCCGCTGACGACCCCCGGAGCGATGGCGAACGTATCGCTGAATGATCGCCCGATCGGCACCGTGTCGGCGAAATCGGAATAGCGGATAAGGTTGCCGAACGAGGTGGATGAGACGTCCACGAGCGGAGTGGCAGCGCTCACGGTGATCGTCTCCGTGACGCTCGGCACGAGCGTGAACGCCAGCTTCGTCCGGTTGCTCAGGCCGACGAAGACCTCGGTTTGAATGACGGTGTTGAAGCCGCCATGTGCC
>JAPUIN010000319.1 GCA_027297005.1 Acidobacteriota bacterium | reverse complement strand
GCTGGAAACCCTGGAACTCATTCCCGCGCTGCTCAACGCGGGCATTCATCCGGTCGTCCCGTCCCAGGGCTCGGTCGGCGCTTCGGGCGATCTGGCTCCCCTGGCCCACGTGGCGCTGACCGTCATGGGCGAGGGCCAGGTGGTTCACCAGGGAAAGCGCACGACCTCGGCGCGTGCGCTCAAGCGTGCCGGCCTGACACCGATCGAGCTCGAGGCCAAGGAGGGCCTCGCGCTGATCAACGGCACGCAGGTCATGGCCGCCATCGGAACCCTGGCACTGCTACAGGCGGAGCGGCTCGCCGTGGTTGCCGACATCGTCGGGGCCATGACGCTGGAAGCGCTCAAGGGGTCCCATCGCGCGTTTGCCCGCGAGATTCACGCCGCCCGTCCCCAACCCGGCCAGCTGATCTCGGCGGCCAACCTGCGGCGGTTGCTCCGGGCGAGCGCGATCGAGAAATCCCACGCGGATTGCGGGCGTGTGCAGGACAGCTATTCCCTGCGGTGCATGCCCCAGGTGCACGGTGCGGTCCGGGGGACCCTGGTCCACGTCCGCCAGGTTCTGGAGATCGAAATCAATTCCAGCACCGACAACCCGATGGTCTTCACCGATAGCGGCGAGATGATCTCCGGAGGCAACTTTCACGGTCAGCCGGTCAGCCTCGCCATGGACCATATGGCCACGGCCGTCTGCTCGCTGGGCACGATCTCCGAGCGTCGCATAGACCGCCTGCTGAACCCGGACCATTCCGCGCTGCCCGCGTTTCTCGCGCACGACCCTGGCCTGAACTCGGGCTTCATGATCGCGCACGTGACCGCGGCCGCTCTCGTATCCGAGAACAAGATCCTCGCGCACCCCGCCAGCGTCGATACGATTCCCACGTCCGCCGGAAAAGAGGACCATGTCGCGATGGGTGCCCACGCCGCGTGCCAAGCCGCCCAGATCGTGGACCACATCGGCACGGTGCTCGCCGTCGAACTGCTCTGTGCCGCGCAAGCCCTCGACTTCCACAGACCGCTGACCGGCGGCAAGGGCGTCGAGGCCGCTCGCCGCGCCGTTCGCCGCAAGATTCCCCACCTCGATCAGGATCGAATGCTCGCCCCCGATATCGAGGCGGCCCGCTCGCTCATCAGCTCCGGCATGCTGACCGCCGCCACCACCCGCGCCGCCGGCCCCCTCAGGTAGCCCGGCGGGCGCACCACTCCATAGCGCGAAAGGGAATGAATTGGTGGACGACGAGGGGATCGAACCCTCGACCTCGGCGTTGCGAACGCCGCGCTCTCCCATCTGAGCTAGTCGCCCACTCGTGGCGGACCGGGGTGGTGGGGCGTACTGGATTTGAACCAGTGACTTCCACCGTGTGAAGATGGCACTCTACCGCTGAGTTAACGCCCCGGCCCTCAGGAAACGCCGATTCTTATAGCACAGCCGCGCCCGGGGTGCTTCGCGGCCGGGATTTGACGATCGGTCCTCCGCCTCCTAGATTCGATTCTGGAGCGCCACAGCCATGTCACCAGACCGCGAACAGGCCAATGTCTTGATCCTCACCGATGACGAGGAAGCCGGCCGACGATTGTACGAGGCCGTCATCGAGGCGGGCGAGTTGCCCGTCCTGGTCTCCGGGGCGGAGCGCAACTTCCTGGAAAAGGGTGACGATGAGAAGATCGACCTGGTCGTGACCCAGCTCGACACCCAGGCCCCCTCGGGCTACCGCCTCCTCGAAAAGCTGCTCACCGGGGATCTGTTCTTCGGCGTGCCCCAGGTCCACCTGTTTCGTGACACGGCCACCCGCGATTCTCTGAGCAAGATCAACCCGGACATCGCCTCGGTGTCTCTGGTGATGCCCGACGACGCCAGTGAATTTCCCGCGCGCCTCAGGCTCTCCGCCGAGGTCGGGCGCCTGCGTCGCCTGATCTCCCGTGTCGCGATCCAGGACTCCCTCACCGGGCTGCACAACCGTCGCTTCCTCTTGATGAGGCTCGACCAGGAGTTTTCGCGAGCCCGGCGCCACGGATTCTCGTTGTCCCTCGTGCTCTTCGACATCGATCAGCTCAGACAGATCAACGATACGTACGGCCTCGAAGCCGGCGACCGCGCCATCCGCGAGGTCGGCGGAGTCCTGTCGCCCCTCATCCGACTCGAGGACGTCGTGGGACGCTGGGGGGAGAGCTCCTTCGCCGCGATCCTGCCCGGCACCCCCCATCGCGGCGCGGCCGTGTTCGCCAATCGCGTGCGCGGCGACGCCAAGATCTTTTCCATCGAGGCCGATGGGCAAACCGTCCAGCTGAGGCTGTCCGCCGGCATCTCGAGCTACGATTCGGAAGTCATGAACGACTGCACGGATCTGATTCGTGCCACGGAACGCGCCCTCGAAGAGGCGAAGCGGCGCGGAGGCAACCGTGTCTTCATCGACAAGGTCGTCATGGCTCCGGGACGACGCCTGGTCCTGGTTGCGGACCCGGATGCGACGATGCTGGACCTTGCCGAGGACCTGCTGTCCATGGACGACCTGCAGATCATCCGGGCAACCACCACCGAGTCGCTGATACGAACCCTCGAATTTCGTCGCCCCGACGTCATCGTGCTGGACCTGAGAATGGACGGAGACCACGAACCGGCGGTGCTGGTCGAGAAGGTACGGTCCCAATTTCCCGAGGATCGTATTCCGATCATCGGGATGTGCTCGGGAACGCGATCGTGGGACGAGGCCGACGGGCTCGGAGTGGATCGCTACATCACGAAGCCCTTCAGCGCGAGCGTGCTGCGCAGTCTGGTCAACGAGTTGATCGGACAGGGCTTCCGGCACCGGGCGAACCCCACCACGGTTTGACACTCCGCTCGGCCGGGCGGTATCCTTCTCCAAGGAGAGTTTGTGTTGCGTCGTTGCCTGGCAGCGCTATTTCTGCTGCTCGTTCTTCCCCTGACTATCGCAGTCTCGAAGAATCCGATCGGGGAAGAACAAGCCAAGACCGCCGCGCTCGAATTCGGTCGAGCGCTGGTCAAGGGCGATGTATCGTCATTGCGCGCGGTCCTGCCGACGCGAGGCAAAATTCGACTGCGCCTCCTCAAACTGGGTCCGGAGGAAGGCGCGTATGGTGCCGGCCAGGTCCAGGCCGTACTCAAGGACTTTCTGCGACACGGCGAGGTGCGCACCTTTGATCTGCTTCGCCTGGACTGCGCCAGCGAGCAGTTCGCGCTCGTGCATGCAAGATCGAAGATCTCGGACCGGGACGGGCGAACGGCCGAGATCGATCTGCACCTGAGCTTCCAGGTCGAGGAAGGGCGCTGGGTGCTTCAGGAAATTCGGGAAACTCCGCGATGACGGCAGGCGCAAGCCGCCTCTCCCCGATCCGAACCAAGATCTTCCTCTTGCTGGCAGGGCCGTTGCTGGTGGCAATCGG
The DNA here is from genome assembly GCA_027297005.1 of Acidobacteriota bacterium. The sequence continues at coordinate 1,403 of JAPUIN010000319.1, read as the reverse complement.
CATCGGACTGGGCGGCTTCTCACCCGGGACAGGCGGCCCCGATCAGCAGGTCCTCGACTCCCGCGCGGCATCCGTTCGGGAGACGTTCCTCGAGATCCTCGGTCAGGCCACCGAGGTCGCGAGGATCGCGCTGGAGCAGACTCCGGAGGCCGCGTGGGCCGCGGCTCACACCCTACCGGGTCAGTTCGGGTCCAGAATCGAGGGCGTGGGAGTGCTCGGACCCGACCTGCGGTACCTGGCCTGGGAGGGCTCGCCGGCCGAACCGCCCGCGTCGTCGTCCAGTGCCGACGGGTACGACTGGGAGATTCGAGTCGAGGGCGTCAGGACACGCCTTGTGGCGCGCGTCGGACCGGACGACGAGCAACGGGTGGGCCTGGCTTCCTTCGTCGTCGACTCGACCCTCGGTGACAGCACCTTCGCGCGCCTTTTCCCTACCGGGCTCGAGGCGGGAGTCCAGATCGACTTCGTGCTGTTCGACACGGAGAGCCTGCCGGACGCGAGACCACTCGATCCTCGAAGGCTGTCCGGCGGCCAGGTCGCTCGAACTCTGGAGAGTCCCGGCGGCGACGTACTGGGCGTGGCCTACTTGACCCGGCTGCCGGCGGAGAGACGGACCGAACGGCTGCACGACCTCGGTCGCGCCTGGGCCGTCCTTATCTTTCTGATCCTGCTCGGCGTCCTGTTCAACTGGAAGACGATCTGCTCGCGATCCTGGGGACTGCCCGGTGTTCTCGCCGTCCTGTTGCTCTCCCGGTTCAGCCTCGTGTGGGAAGAGATTCCCACCCGGTTGCTGCCGCGGTCGCTGGGGGGCCCGAGCCTGTTCGGATCCTCGGGCCTGTGGGACCTGCTCGCGTCCCCCGCTGATCTGTTCCTGACCGCCGGCACCGTCTTTCTCATCTGCGTCGCCTGTCGAACGTCGTGGGGCTCGCGAGCGCACACCCACCCCCGCGCTGTCGATCTACTCGCCACGATTGCGGCCGTCTCCGCGACCGTGCTCGTGCTCGCGTTGACGGTCACGCTGGCAAGAGATTCTCGTATTCCCTTGCTGGAGCGGCCTGGGCCGTTCCAGTGGGATGGCCGGATGCTGCTGTGGGCCGGACTGTTCCTGACGCTCCTCGGCGCCGCCGAGCTATGGGCCGTGCTCTGGTCGCTGCGAATCGGGCGACGGGATGCCGGCAGCGCTCGCCCCGTTCCGATCGCGGTCGCGTTGACACTCCTGGCGGTGGGGTCGAGCGCCGTCTTGCAACAACAGAGCGTGCGCCTCGCGGTGGAGCAACTGGGTTCCGATTTTGCTCCCGAGGTCCTGGAACAGGGATCGCGGCGGCGGATCACCCTGATGGCCGCCCTGGGAGCGATTCGCCATCAGGCCGTCGAGTTCGATCTCGGCGGCGATCGAGAAACCG
>JAPUIN010000318.1 GCA_027297005.1 Acidobacteriota bacterium | reverse complement strand
CTGCCGTCGCGCCCTTGCAGACGCCCCGGCACCCGTGAGCCAGCACCCGATGGAACTGAAGACGCTCGCCGAAATTCTGGATAATCTCCAGCGCCGGCATCGCAAGGAGGATCTCCTTCGCTTCAAGCGCGACGGGGCGTGGGTCGACATCTCGACCGACGAGTTCGTCCGGACCGTGCGCCACCTGGCGCTGGGTCTCGCGGAGGCGGGGGTGGGGCGGGGGGATCGCGTGGCGATCCTGTCGGAGAATCGGCCCGAGTGGACGGCGCTCGATCACGCGGCGCTCAATCTCGGCGCCGTAATCGTCCCGATCTACACGACTCTGATGCCAGATCAGGTGGGGTACATCCTCGACAACAGCCAGTCGCGGTTGCTGGTCGTCTCGGACGCCGGGCAGCTCGACAAGGTGATGTCGGTGCGCGACACGCTGTCGACACTGACGCGCATCGTCGTCATGGACCCTCCGGGGACGATCCCGGATGGGGTGACATCCTGGTCGGGTCTGCTCGACGCCGGGGAGGCCGCCGACCGGACTCAACCGGGACGCTTTGAGGAGGCCCGGTCGAGGATCACCCCGGACGACCTGGCGAGCATCATCTATACCTCGGGAACGACGGGGGAGCCGAAGGGGGTGATGCTGACGCACTCGAACTTCGCCTCGAACGTGTCGGCCACGACGCGCGTGATCCCGTTCTGTGCGAGCGACGTGGCGCTTTCGTTTCTGCCGCTCAGCCATGTCTTCGAGCGGATCAACCAGTTCAACTACCTCGCCTGCGGCGGGACGATCGTCTACGCGGAATCGTTCGAGAAGGTGTCCCAGAACATCGCGGAGATCCGGCCGACGGTGATGGCGAGCGTGCCGCGCCTGTTCGAGAAGATGCACGCCCGCATCCTGGATGCGGTCAGCGCCTCGTCACTTGTGCGGCGAATGATCTTCGCCGCCGCCCTGGCGCTGGGGCGCCGTCATGCCCGCGCCATGCTCGCGGGGAGGCCCCTGTCGCTGCTCGTGCGGCTGCTCCACCCGCTGGCCGATCGTCTCGTCTTCGCTAAAATGCGTGCGCGGCTCGGCGGCCGGATCCGGTTCTTCATCTCGGGCGGGGCGCCTCTCGCCGCCGAGATCAACGAGTTCCTGCACGCCGCAGGCCTGCGCGTGCTGGAGGGATACGGTCTGACCGAGACTTCACCCGTGATCGCGGTCAACACGCTGGATCGCACACGGATCGGCACGGTGGGGCCGGTGATCCCCGGCGTCGAGGTGCACATCGCCGATGACGGTGAGATCGTCGCACGCGGACCGAACATCATGCGCGGTTACTTCCGCAACGAAGAGGCGACGCGCCAGGCGATCCGCGACGGCTGGTTCCACACGGGGGACATCGGCCATGTTGATGACGACGGATTCCTCAAGATCACCGATCGCAAGAAGGAGATCCTGAAGACCTCCGGCGGCAAGATGATCGCCCCGCAGCCGATCGAGAACCTGCTGAAGACCGACCGGTTCATCTCGCAAGCGGTGCTGATCGGCGACCGTCGCAAATTCGTTTCGGCGCTGATTGTCCCCGACCGCGAGTGGCTCGAATCGTACGCCCGACACAAGGGGATCGAGTACGCGACGATTGACGATCTGATACGGCACCCGAAAGTGATCGATCTCTTCCGGCGCCGGATTGAAGGGAAGATGGGCGGCCTGGCCCGCTACGAGAGGGTCAGGGCGTTCCGGCTGCTGCCGCGCGAGCTGAGCCAGGAGGAGGACGAGCTGACGCCGACCCTGAAGCTGAAACGCCGGATCATCGAGCGGCACTACGCTGACCTGATCGATTCGATCTACCGGGATTGATGGCGTGGGCGGGCCGCTGAAGTTCCTCTTTCTCGAGCCGTTCTACGGCGGCTCCCATCGGGACTTCGCCGACGGCTGGGTCGCCCGCTCGCGACACGACATCGAACTGAGGACCCTCCCGGCCCGCTTCTGGAAGTGGCGCATGCGGGGCGCGGCCCTGTATTTCGCCCGCAAGATCACTTCGCCGACAGACTACGCCGGTCTGGTGATCACCGATCTGATGAGCCTGGCCGACCTGAAAGCGATCTGGGGGCCGGCCTGTCCACCGGCGCTGGTCTACTTCCACGAGAACCAGCTCTCCTACCCGCTCCCGGAGGGGGAGACGCTCGATTATCAGTTCGGCTTCACCGACATCACGACCGGGGTGACGGCCTCGCGGGTGCTGTTCAACTCGCGCTTCCAGTTCGACAGCTTCTTCGCGAACCTGTCGGGTTTCATCGGGATGATGCCGGAATACCTCCCGCGCTGGGTGGTCGAGGTGATCCGTGAGAAGTCGGCCGTTCTCCATCCGGGATGTGATTTCCCGACCGGTCCGCCAGGCCTCGAGCCGCGCGACGCGTCGAAGCCGCCCCTGATTATCTGGAACCACCGCTGGGAGTTCGACAAGCGTCCGGCGGCTTTCTTCAGGGCGCTCGACGCGGTGCGCGAGCGCGGCCGCGAATTCCGGCTGGCGCTGCTCGGCGAGAACTTC
>JAPUIN010000317.1 GCA_027297005.1 Acidobacteriota bacterium | reverse complement strand
CCATGCACTGCGGCCTGCCGGCCGATTCCAATGGAGACTTGACGGCATGAAACTGACGCTTGCACTCGTGATGGCATTCCTGCTCATGGGCGCCACTGCCGCTGCGTGCCGTGCTGGTCTCCGACCCTGATAGTCTTCTGGCGCACTACAATCTCGGCTTCATCGCCCAAAGGAGCCGGCGGTACGACGAAGCCGAGACCCACCTGCGACACACGATCCGGCTGAGTCCGAGGCACCCCGAGGCGCACTACAGGCTGGGACTCACTTACCTGGTGCAGAAGCGGGTGGAGGAGGCGATCGCGGCTCTGGAGCAGGCCGTGGAGATCGATCCCGACCACGTCGGCGCACACTTCAACCTCGCGAACGCCTTCGCGAGAGCCGGACGGATGAGCCAAGCCGAGAAATATCAGCGCCGCTACGCGGAGCTGAGTGGGCGCAGCGAGGCGGAGGTGGAGATCAAGACTCAGATCGCGACGCTCAGCACGGCGGCGCTGCAGCACGAGATGAACGAACGATTCTCCGAGGCGCTCGCCGAGTACGAACAACTCGCCGAACAGTTCTCCGATCACGCCCCGCTGTACGAGAGGATCGGCCGCCTGCGGATGAAGCTGGGACGGCCGCAGGAGGCGCTGGCGGCGTTGAAGAGAGCGATCGATCTCAACCCGCGACTGAGCGACGCGCACTACCTTCTGGCGGCGCTATACCGGCAGATGGGAGACCGCGAGGCTGCCGACCGTGAGCTCGAGGTGTTCGCCGTGCTCGAGACGATTCCCGAAGGGAAGTCGGGATACTGATGCGCGGAGACCTCTGCGCCCCCGGCCTTCATGGCGCTGCGATCGTCATCGTTGCAGCGATTGGCGCCTGCGGCGCGGCACCGATCGGGGAGACGGTCACCGGGCGATCGGCGGTGCGCTACGTAGAGGTCACGCGCGAGGCGGGAATTGATTTGCTGCACCGTCACGGAGGGACCGGCCGGAGGTACTACGTCGAGACGGTGCCGCCCGGTGCGTGCTGGCTCGACTACGACGGCGATGATTGGTGGGATCTCTACATCGTCCAGAGCGGACCTCTACCGGGAACGCCTCGCTCGGATGGCACGCCTCACTCGAAGCTGTACCGCAACCTCGGCGATGGCACGTTCGAGGACGTGACGAAGCGCGCTGGTGTGGCCAATGCCTCCGGGTACGGCGCCGGATGCACCGCCGGCGACTACGACAATGACGGTGATCCGGATCTTTACGTCACCAACTTCGGGGACTCGGTTCTCTACCGCAACGCCGGGAACGGCACATTCGAGGACGTGACGAAACGCGCCGGTGTGGCGAACGGCCTGTACGCGGCCAGCGCGGCCTGGGCCGACTACGATAACGACGGCCGTCTCGATCTGTACGTGACCAATTACGTCGATTTCACGATGGACGACGAGAAATACTGCGGCGACATCCGGACGGGCCGCCGGTCCTACTGCCATCCGGACGCTTACGGTGGTCTCCCCGACGCACTCTTCCACAACGAAGGGAACGGCGTTTTCAAAAACGTCGCCCCCGAAGCCGGCATCATCGATCCGAACGGCAAGGGGCTCGGCGTCGTCTGGTTCGACTTTGATCGTGATGGTGACGTCGACCTGTACGTCGCCAACGATGCCACACCCAACATGCTGTACCGCAACGAGGGGAACGGGCGATTTGCAAACATCACGCTGCTGTCGGGGGTCTGCTGCAGCGAGGACGGTAAGCCGGAGTCGGGCATGGGGACCGACGCGGGGGACGCCGATGGAGACGGGTGGCCCGACCTGATGGTGACCAACCTGAGCAACGAGGTAAACCAGCTTTACCGAAATCTCGAGGGGAGCGGCGTCTTCTCCATTGAGAGCTATCCGTCGGGAATCGGGGAGAAGAGCCTGCTCACGACCGGGTGGGGCGTCGATCTGTTCGATTATGACAACGACGGTGATCTCGATCTGATCATCACCAACGGGCATCCGATGGACGACATCGAGGAGGTCAGCGACATCCTCACCCACGCGATGCGACCCTTCCTGTTCGAGAACCGGGGTGGCGGCGAGTTTCGGGAAATCGGTGCGCTGGCGGGGGATTACTTCCGCGAGCCGGACGTCGGACGTGGGCTGGCGACCGCCGACTACGACAATGACGGGGATCGGGATCTGTTTTTCTCCCCCAATCACCGCAGGGCCCGGCTACTGAGAAATGATGGCGGCAACGACGCGGGGCATTGGATCACGGTGCGGCTGCGCGGCGTGCGCGCCAACCGTGACGCGATCGGCGCGCGGGTCGAGCTGACGGCGGGTGGGCGGCGCCAGGTGCAGGAGGTCAGGAGCTCCAGCTCGTATCTCTCCCAGAATGACATGCGTCTCCACTTTGGGCTCGGCGACGCGAAGCGGGTGGACCAGATCACGGTTCACTGGCCGACCCGTGATCGTCTGGTGGAAACGATCGGCCCGCTCGCTGCTGATCGCTTCGTCACCATTCGTGAGGGGCAAGGGGTGGTTGCGGAGCACGGGCCGGGCGTCGGGGGGGATTGATGCTCCGCCAGGGCGTCGGAGGTCGGGCCATGCCGAAGCCTCGGCGCCGTCCGGACGATCAGGCGATCCGATCGGCGAGGAGGTCGGCAATCGATTCGAAGATGATGTCCGGATCCGCGCCGGAACTCGGCACGGACTCGGCCGCGCGCCCCGTCCGGACGAGCGCCGTCATCAGGCCCGCCGCGCGCCCCCCGGCGATATCCGCCTCTCGGTCATCCCCCACCATCAGGACGCCAGCGGGCATAAGCCCGAGGTCGTCGAGAGCCAGACGGAACAGGTCGGGGGAAGGCTTGCCCATCAGTTCGGCATCGATCCCGGTCGCATATTCCAAGGCGGCGACGTAAGGACCGGCGTCGAGCACCCAGCCGCGATCCCCGTCATGCCAGAATCGGTTGCGGTGCAGGGCGAGAAACGACGCCCCCTGACGGATCAATCGGAAGGCGGTGTTGAGACGCGCGTGGGTGAACCCGTCGCCGAGATCACCCACCACAACCCAGTCGGGTCGTTCGTTCTCTTCCCGCACGCCGGCGAGGTCGATGCGTGCCTCCTCCGGAAGAAGCAGGTGCGCGCCCATCCGACCCGAATCCATGATGCGCCGGCGGGCGAGAGCGGCGGGCGTGAGGATCTCGTCCGGCTCGACGTGGAGCCCCGCACCGCGCAGCACCTCCGCAATGGTGTCCCGCGATCGCCGCGATGTATTGGTGAGGAGGCGGAACGGCAGGTGCGCCGCACGGATCCGCGCCAGCGCCGCGTCGGCCCCCGGGATTGCGCGCTCATCCGACAGCAACGTGCCGTCGATGTCGATCAGTAATCCCGTGGGATCCGAGGGGGTGCTCATGAGCTCTCCGGGGGATCGTCCCCGGCGGGAGCGGGAGGCGGACCACCCTCACGGGCAGTCTCCCGGAGATGGGCGATGTCCCCGGGGCGACCGACCACGATCAGGCTGTCGCCGCCGCGTACCTCGGTGTCCGGTCCCGGGATGATCCGCCGCTCCGTGGCGCCGGCCGCGGGACGCTTCACTTCGATCACGTTGATCCCGAACCGACGGCGCGGGCCGAGAGCCTTGAGGGTGACCGGCGAGAACGCAGGCGGCAGTGTGACCAGCGCAACGACGTATTCGGAGGGGAGTTCGACGTAGGTCGATTCCGGCCGCCCCCGATCGTCCGGCCGGTCGAAACGAGCGAGGCGCGCATCCTTGCGGAGCACCTCCTGGCTGTACAGGGCGATGATGTCGCCGGCCGACAGCTCTCCGACGTATCGACGGCTCTCGCGACTGTCGACCACCGGCAGCCGGTCGCGGCTCACCTTCGACCATCGCCCGATGGCGTCACTGAGGCGATCGTCCAGCTGCAGGACCGGGACGTGTTCGTAGGCCACCTCCGACGCACGCACCGTTTTCCGTTCCTCGGGTTTGTCGAAATAGTCCGACAGTTCGGCAAGTGAAACGGATCCACGCAGGCTTCCGTCGTCATCCACGACGTACAGTTCCTTGCGCCCCTCCTCCATCATTCGATGCAGGATCGCCTCAATCGTGTCGTTCCCCGAGATCGGGGGCGCCCCTGAACGCATGATATCGCGTACCTGAATCCGATCCATCACCAGCTCCTCGAGCCGGCCCGAGAGCCGCACCCCGCGATCGACCAGCGGCTCGGTGTAGATCGACTCGCGGTGCAGGAGGCGACCGACCACCGTGGAGACGGCGCAGGCAAACATCAATGGGAGCAGGATCTGGTAGTCACCGGTCAGTTCGAAGATCAGCAGGATGGCGGTGAGCGGGGCGTGTGTCGTGCCGGCGATCATGGCGCCCATGCCGACCAGGGCGTAAGCGCCGGAGCCGGCGGTGGCGCCGGGAAACAGCGCTTCGCATCCGCTTCCGAATGCGGAGCCGAGCATCGCGCCCACGAAGAGCGT
>JAPUIN010000316.1 GCA_027297005.1 Acidobacteriota bacterium | reverse complement strand
CGACGGCCATCATCCTGCTGAGCTTCGCAGGGGCGCAGGTGAAGGAGGCCTACATCTTCCTGGTCCAGATCACGATTCTTGTTTACTTCATTCCCTACACTTATCTGTTCGCCTCGCTGATCAAGCTGGGGCGCGCGGGCCCACCGCCCGAGGGGGCCATCCCGATCCCCGGTGGCCGCGCCGGATCGACGATCGTCGGGGGCATCGGGCTGTTGACCACCCTGGCGGCGATGGGCTTTTCGCTCATTCCGCCGGTGGATACCAATCCGCTGTGGTTCGAAGTGAAGATGGTCGGAGGTTGCGCTCTCGTGATCCTGACTGGATGGGCGCTCTACGCGTTCGGCCGCCGGGCCCCGTCGCACACACCGCCCACATCGACCGATTGAATCATTGGCCGGTCGGCGCCCCGGATCCGGCCCAGCGGATGAAGCGGCTTCGCTCGAGTTCGGAGAAAAAGCGGGCCAGCCGCTCGTGCACCGGCGCGACCGCCGCACCGAACCGTTCCTCCATCCGGCCCGCGATCCGTCCGACCGTGGCGCGTCCGTCACACTCGTGCCAGATGGCCGTGCCGATCGCATCCAGGCGCACGTTGATGTAAGGCCGTCCCAGGAACGAGGCGATCCGGCGCCCGAAGGTGTGCCTCCCGTATCGGGGAGAGAGGATCCGCACGCGGCCGTCCTCCCCCTCGATCCATTCCCGATTCCTCTGTGGGATCATGTCCAGCAGATTCGGTGCCGGTCCGGTCTCGTTTCTCAAGTGTGGCTCCCTGCGGTCGCGGGCTATTCGACGGGGGTCGAGGGCAGTCCGCCTCGCTTCATCGCCTTGAGCGGCGCGAAGGCAAGCAGATAGATCATGACCGGGAAGATCACGAGGCTGGCGAGGGCGCTCGGTGACTCGGCGAGGACCGGGATCACGCGGTTCCCCTCCCCGAGAAAGACCTCGCCGCCGAGGAAGACGAAGGCGAGGATCACCGCCATCAGCGACTCTCCCGCAATGAATCCGGACGATAACAGAATCCCGACGTTCTCGGCACGGGCCCTCTCCGCTTTTGAAGCCCGGGCCCGCTCCAGCCGGTAGTCCATCAGCCAGCGGATCAGGCCGCCGACGAATATCGCGGCCGTCGAGTAGAAGGGGAGGTACATGCCGACAGCGATCAGCATCGGCGACGGCGCCCCCATGAGGATGAGGCCGAAGGCCAGGAACACGCCGACGATGATCAGCGGCCAGGCCATCTCGCCGCCGACGATCCCCTGCGCGAGGAGCGCCATCAGCCCGGCCTGTGGCGCTGGAAGCTTGTCGCTGCCGACCTCGTAGGCGCTCATCAGCCCCCACAACGGCCACGCCAGCACCGAGGCGGCGAAGATCACGCCAATGATCTCGCTAATCTCCATCCGCCATGGTGTTCCGCCGAGTATGTGTCCGACCTTGAGGTCCTGCATCATGTCCCCCGCGACCCCGGCGGCGCAGCAGATGACGCCGGCGATAGCGAGGACCGCGGCGACTCCGCCGATGCCGGTGACGCCGAGCCAGACCATCAGGATCGCCGCGATCAGCAGCGTGCTCAGGGTCAGACCGGAGATTGGATTGTTGGAGCTGCCGATCAGGCCGACCAGGTAGCCCGCCACTGCGGCGAACAGGAATCCGAGGACCATCATCACGATCGTCAGGACCAGCGAGCCGACGACCGATTTGCAGAAGTAGTAGTAGAGACCGAACATCGGGACCGAGAACGCGAGGATGACGTAGAAGACCTTCTTGATATTGAGATCGATCTCGGTGCGTTCTAGGCTCGCGCCGCCGGCGGTCTTGGTGCCGAAATCCTTGAACGCCTTCGAGATGCCGGCCACGAGCGAGCTCCGGAGGTTGTACAGCGTGTAGAAAGCGGCCACGATCATCGTTCCGACGGCCAGCGGTTTGATCTGGTTGGCGTGCACCGATTTGGCGAGATCGATCATCGTGTCGCCGTCGCCGAGGGTGCTCATCAGCGACGGGTTCAGGAAGACGGCCAGCGCCACCATGAAGGGCCACCCGAGCAGGGCTCCGCTGAACAGGATCGCCGAGATCCGTGTGCCGACGATGTAGCCGACCCCCATGAGGATCGGCGCGGCGGCCGGAGTCTCGACGAATACGCCGCCCGCGTAATCGATCTTCTCCTGCAGAATCCCGATCCGTGATCGGCCGAACTCGAAGAACAACTCGACCTTCTCCTTGATGATTTTGGGTCCGTACTCATTCTTGAGGAGCTCCCACAGAGCGGCGAGCCCCATGCCACCGAACAGGTAGGAAACGCCGGTCTGGCCTCCCTGCCCGGCCTTGACCAGTTCGGCCGCGGCGACCGACTCGGGGAAGACGAGATCCGACTCGACGACGAGCGTGCGCCTCAACACGATGACGAACAGTACGCCGAGGACGCCGCCGATCATCATGATGACGGTGCTGGGGAAATAGCGCAGTTCGTCCCAGGCGCCGGCCATGACGAACGCGGGCAGCGTGAAGATCGCGCCGGCGACGAGCGCCTCGCCGACCGACGCGGTTGTCCGGGCAATGTTTTCCTCGAGGATCGTGCCGCCGAACATTCTGAAGAAAGCCATGGCGACGACAGCCGCCGGGAAGCTGGCGGCGACCGTCAGTCCGGCCTTCATCCCGAGGTAGGCATTGGCAGCGCCGAGGATCACGGCCATGACGACACCGAGCAGGACGGCCTTGAGGGTGAACTCGGCCATCGATTTCTCGGCCGGAACGTACGGGCGGTACGTTTGCGGGCTCATGGGTCCTCCGAGTGTTCGAGCGGCGGGAATTCTATCGGCCGCTCCGAATCGATGTCAAATGGCGCACGTCGTCGTGACGGGTCAGAGGTGCTTCAAGACATCGTGCCGCGGCGCCAGCCCGGTTCGCGTCAGGACCATGAGGGCCGGCAGCATCGTCAGCGCGGTGATCAGGCAGGTGAACGAACCGATGGTGCAGATGAGCCCCATGGAGCTCAATCCCGGATAGTTCGACACCCCCAGGGCGCCGAATCCGGCGATGTTCGTCAGCGCCGCCATGACAACAGCCTTGCCGGTCTCGAGCAGTCCGGTCGGGTTGCTCAACCCCTCCTGGGAGATGCGATGGATGATGTGAATACCGTAGTCGATCCCGACCCCGAGGATCATGGTGGTGACGAAGGCATTGACGAAGTTCATCTTGATCCCGAAGATCGACATTGCCGCCAGCATCCAGACGACACCGACGAGAACCTGAATATTGGCCAGCACCATCAGCCACCAGCTGCGGAAGTCGAGCCACAACAGCACCGTGACCAGCGCGATTCCGACCAGGACCGCGCGCCATGCGTCGCGCTTGAAGATGCGCCGCATTTCGGTGCTGACGATGTTCACGCCGGTCAGCTCGGTCCCCTCGGCGGGGTTGTCGAGCGCCTCTAAAAGCCCCGGGGGGATGATCCGCTTCGCCTCCGGGTCGGCGGGGAACAGGTGGGTGACCGAGCGGTAGCCGCCGCCCTCGTCGGGCCGCACATATCGTTGGACGAAACGATCCAGACCGGCCCGGCTGAGGTCCTCGACTGAGATCGGCTGTTCGGGGCGGAGCGTCGCGGGCAGGGCGTCGATGTAATCGTCGTAAACCCCCTCGCGAAACCCCTGAGCACG
>JAPUIN010000315.1 GCA_027297005.1 Acidobacteriota bacterium | reverse complement strand
TCCAGAGGGCGTGAAACCCGATGAGGTAACCCATCCCTGTGAGGCCGAGGAGGAGCCAGCCGCTCTCCCCGGTCGCGTTTGAGCTGAACGCAATCACCCACGCCGGGAGCTTTTTGTCCGCGACGAAGTAACCTTTGACGTCACGCGACGCACCGGCGCTCCAGAATCCGATGACGAGAAGGATGACGAGGTAGGCGACGAGGACACCGACGATCACCACCGATCCGGCCGTTTCAGCCACGGCGGTCCTGCTGCCGAGGAGCGGCGCTCCGATCGCGACCCCGGTGGATGACGTAGAAGCGCAGCACCAGGAGGAGCACGGGCCCAATCGCCGCGATCAGAAGAAGCCAGGTGCTCCACGGGAGGCCGTTGATCATTGACCCAACGAGGGTCAGGTGGATCGGCATCGGGAGAGGGTAGTTGTGCCCTTGCCGACCGGTCAAGGGACGCGCCAGGTCAGGGCTCTCTGTAGCTGGTGCGGCAATGAGCGGGATGCGCGTCGGATCAGGCGGGGGTCAGGAGTTGCGCTGCAGGGCGAAGAGGGTGGCGTCGTCCTGGCGCTTCTTCCCCTGGAACGCGTTCACGCATTCGAGGATCCGATCGCACATCGTGCCGAGCGCGTCGGAGGCGTGTTCCTCCAGGACGGTCTTGAGACGGTCATCGCCGAGAAACTCGCCGTTCGTGGTCCGCGCTTCGGTGATGCCATCCGTATAGAGGAGGAGGCGCTCCCCAACGCCCAGCACGTCTTTCCGCTCGTCATACCTTTCGATGTCGAGGATGCCGAGGATCGGACCGGTCACCTCGCCGAACTTCGAAGCCCGTCCCGCGCGATTGATGCGGTAGGGGTGAGGGTGGCCCGCATTGGCGTATCGCAGGGCGCCGCTCTTCGTGTCGTACCAGCCGAGAAAGATCGTGACGTACATCGGCCCCAGATTCGCGTCGTAGAGCAACCGGTTCACGCGTGTCAGCGTGTCGCCCGGGGAGTCACTGTATGTCGAGACGTTGCGGACCATCGACCTCAGAAAACCCCGAAGGAGCGCGGCCGGGACCCCCTTGCCGGACACATCGGCGATCACGAACACCAGCCTGTCGTCGCTCAGGAGGAAGGCGTCATGGTAATCGCCCGACACCATCTGTGCCGGCAACTCGGTCGTGTGGACTGCGAAACCGGTCTTGTTCCTGAAAGGAGGGAAGGCCGACGGGGGAAGCGGGCCCCTGGGGGAGCTGGCGCCGCCGGATTGCAGCTCGACATTCTGTCCCGTCAGTGCAAGACGCGTCAGGGCATCGACGTCGTTCCACAGGTTGTCGGCCTTCACCGCTCCCGCTCCCCTTCGCCTGCGGCCGCCACCGTGATCGGCGCTATTCCGGCTCCCGGGTCGATCAATGATCCGCTCCGTCATGCTTCTCGTCTTCGTGCTCGTAATCGATGAGATGCTGTCCGATGTACCTGGCGAGAACATGGGCCGGCATGCGCGCCATCTCGATCTCGATCGTGCGGCCCCGTCCCTCCCTTTCGATTTTATACTTGATGGGCTGACCCGGCTTCCACCTGGGCGCATTGCGGCCGGATGCCATCCTGTTCGCCACCTCCCTCGCCGGCACTCCATCGATCGCGAGCAGGAGGTCGCCGACTTTCAGCCCGGCTTGCTTGGCCGGGCTGCCGACGATCACCCTCTGAATCGTGAATGTCCTGCCATTGAACTTCAGCTCCACCCCGACCCAGCCGCTGGCCCTCATTTTTCTCGACATGTATTCTACGCATTCGCGGGGTGTCTGGTTGCACCGCTCCCTCTGCGGCTTCTCCTCACTCCTGGCGCCCACCGTGAACACCACCACCCGTTCTTCGACGCACTCTTCACGACCGGAAGCGGACGCGGGGGCGGTCGCAAGCGGGGCGGTGCAGCCGATGGCAACGGCGAGGGCAGCTGGCAGGGCCGTGATCCGGCGGGGCCCGCCCCTCCAATTCACCCTCTCCTCCCTCTCGACCGCGCCTGCGCTTCTCATCGTCCCATCTTCCCTTTCCGGCCACGTCCGTCCGGGCCGGACCGTTCCGTTCAACCGGCCGCAAAGATACGGAGATACACTGTAAATGTCCTTCCGGCCTAAGTAAAAATGTGTTTACGATGTCACCATGATGTAAAGAGGAGGAATACGACCCGGGTCGGCGCCGCGAAGCGGTTGATCCCCCTGCCCGGGTGACATAAATATCACCCGTCCGGAGGAGGGGGCGCGTGACGACCGATCCTGGCGTGCAGGCTTCAGGGGAGACGCCCCCGCCCAGGCAGCGGGCAGACGGGCCAGGGCGTCTCTACGCCCTCGTGGAGCTGATCGCCGTCGTTTCGACGATCGCCATGGTCATGATGATCGGCGCCTACACGGCCAATTTCTGGATGGGGCCGTTCAGCATCGTGGCGGCGGTCATCGTCATCCGGTTTTCGCTGTGGCTCCAGGGCCGCGGCCTGAGTGACTGCGGCCTCGGCCGCCCGCGGGGCTTGCTGCGGACCATCCTTCTCGGGATCGGAGCCTGGTTCGTCGTTTCCATCGTCAATGGTCTGCTTATCAACCCGATCATCTTTAAACTCCTCGGTGCAACCCCGCAGCTGCAGGCGTTCGAGGGCCTCCGCGGCAACCCGGTGTTCTACGTCCAGCTGCTGCTCCTCTCCTGGACGATCGCCGCGTTCGGCGAGGAGCTCCTCTTCCGCGGCTACCTGCTCGGCCGCCTCGCCGGGCTGCTCGGCGGCGGCCGGGTTGCGCACGGCGCCGCTCTCCTTCTGCAGGCAGCCGCGTTCGGCGCGGCTCATGTTTACCAGGGGTGGGCGGGCGTTCTGGTGACCGGATTGGTCGGTCTCCTCCTCGGCGCCATCTTCCTTCGGGCGCGCCGGAACCTGTGGGTCATCATTATCGCCCACGGGCTGGTCGATACGGTCAGCCTGACCGTCCTCTACCTCGGGCTCGACGAGTTGATCCGGGATCTGACCTGAGGAAACGTGGAGCCGTGGGAATCACTCCACGGTGATCGCTCGGACGATGCGGCGCCACCGGACCCGACTCATCCGGGCGTACTGATCAAAATCCATCAGCGCCATGTCGATCGCCTCTCTCCTGCTGCCGGCGTCGGCACAGTCGAACAGCGCAGTGTAGGCCTCGGGACAGTGTGGATTTCGCCGGTGGAACTCCGGCTCCGTGTACTCAATGCGGACGCGATAGCCGTGGCCCGGCGGCCTCAGCTCCTCGGCGTTGGCGGAGTGATCCGTTTGGATTCCCGCGTCGAAGAATCGTTCCTTCAGGGCACTGCTCCCGCACCATCGACGAGCACCCGTGCGGCGGTGATGGCGCCGGCCGCTTGCCGAGCGACGTCGCAGACGTACTGAAGATAGTCCCCCCTCGTCGACCGCGCCACCCTCCCGATCCACGACCCTTCCATCCCTCGCGACTCCCGCGCCGCGGCCTACCCCCGGAACCTCGCCGCGGTTCCCGCTCTCAAGTAGAATATCCGGTCGTCTGAACCGGCCACCCGGCCGGCCCATTTGCAGGAGATCCCGATGAGAATCGCCGACCATGTCACTCGCCGCCGTTCCGCCCCGGGCCCCCGTCTCGCTGCGATCGCAGCCGTCCTCGGCCTGGTCGCGGTCGTTCTCCTTCTCGGTCCGATCGGCTGTTCGTATTTCGACCAGAAGCAGCAGGCAAGCCAGCCCATCCCGGACACCCCGGAGGAGCTGCTCGCGGAGCTGCAGGACCAGCGGGAGAAGCTCGACTTCGCGACCAGCCGGATGCTCGAGCGGATCGCCGCGTTCAACGAATCGCGCGCCGAAGGGGAGCGGAACGTGGAGTTCGGCGAGCTGTTCTCGAGCGATCTGAGCGAAGAGCAGCAGGGCGTCCTCAACGAGATGTTCACGGAGGAACAGGACATCTCCTACAAAACGCTCCTCGGGCGGATCATCCAGGATCGCGACGTGATGAGGAACATGCAGGCGCGCATTCTCGAGCTTGAGCGCTCACTCCCCGAGCAGTTCGTCGTCGTCGAGAAGGGAAACACGCATTACAGCCTGGCCAGGGGGTACCTCACGAACCAGGCACGACTGCCGGAGAAAAGGGTCAATGAACTCGTGACGAAAGCGGATCTGTCCGACGAGCTGCTGATCGGCAACCGCGTCTGGTTCTTCTTCGACGAGAAACGGGATCACCTCGGTACCTACGTCACCCAGGGGGAGGCGGACAAGACGCCCCTGATCGTCCGCCGCGCGCTGAAGCGGCAGCTGATCACCGAGAGGGATGCCGCCCAGGCGACGGCCGGCACCTACCAGGCGGAGAGGGACACCGCTCGCGCCTCGGTGGAGAACCTCGAGCGCCAGAAGGCGAACCTCGAGGCCGACATCGCCTCGCTGCGCCGCAGCAAGGCGACGCTGGAGTCGGAGGTGACCCGTCTCGGCGATGATCTCTCCTTCCAGAAGAACAGTCTCTTCTACCACGCCGCCAACGTGCGCGAGCTGAAGGAGCAGGGTGTGCTGTCCAGGGTTCTGAAGCGGTTCGATGATGCCAGCGGGGTCGACTTCGACGCGGCGCTCGACCTGCGCCGGAGCACCGTGATCAACCTCGACCCGCAGGAGTTCGGGCTCGAGCGGATCACGCAGGTCCGGCTGCTCCCGCGTATCTATGAAGAGGGTCGTGACTTCACCATCGAGACCTCGAAGGAGACCGGCACCGCCTCGATCGTGATCCTCGATTCCCAGCTGTTCCGGGGGAAAGAGGTGCTGGTGGCGGTCGGCGGCTGATCGAAAGATTCTCATGGCCCATCCCGGAGGTTCGGCGTAGATTTCAGGTCCGGACCCTCTCCGGGTCCTCCCGGACAGACTACGAACCGAGGGAGGTCGGCCGAGCCGTGAGATCCCTGACCCCATCCGGTGTCCACCCGGGCATCGCATCGGCAGCGATCTTCGTCCTGCTCACCTCCATCACACCCGCGTCGGCCGACGTCGTCGTCCTTGCCCCATCCCGTGACAACACCCTGATCGAGGATCTGAGCGGCTCGTTGAGCAACGGCGCGGGGAACGCCTTTATCACCGGCCGAACCGGGCAGCGATCCCGCTCGATCCGGCGCGGGCTCCTCGCCTTCGATGTCGGTTCTGCCATTCCACCGGGCGCCACGATCACAAATGCGATCCTGACACTGCACATGTCGAAAACTCCGACCGGCCCGACCCGTGTCAATCTCCATAAGGTCGCCTCCGACTGGGGCGAAGGGGCTTCGGTGTCGTTCGGAGCGATCGGCGCACCCGCTGAAGCGGGCGACGCGACATGGTTTCACACATTCTTCAGTGATCGTTTCTGGGCCGTGCCGGGCGGTGATTTCTTCACCGCACGCCGAGCGACGATGATCGTCGATCAGCCGGGATTCTACTCGTGGGGCCCGACCGACGACCTGGTGGCCGACATCCAGTCCTGGCTCGACGAACCGACCGGTAACTTCGGATGGATGCTGATCGGCGAGGAACGCACACCGGGAACGGCCAAGCGATTCGACTCGCGCGAGTTTCCTGAAGAGGCACGCCGCCCGGCCCTGATGATCGAGTTCAGCGTCCCCTGCACGAAATCGACCGGCGCCCCCGGAGCAGGTTACTGGCGGCGGCAATGCCTCGCCATCCCGGCAGGCGACGGGGGGCTCGATCCCTCATCGCGCGGCCGCGGGCCGGCACGAACGACCGAAGCGGGGTTCGTCGATCGGGTCCTCCCGTGCGCGGAGGCAACTCTCGCCGATCTCGGCTTCACCGGGTATGGCGCCTGCGGAGCCATCGGCAATCACCCGCCGGCTGACTGCCACCCGAACGCTCTCCGCCGGCTCACGACCCTGGTGTTCAATCTCTGCGCGGGGCGCCTGTCGACGAGTTGCCCCCTGAATGATGGCTCCGGCGGGTGCGGAGCGTCGTCGATCGGCGAATTGATCGATGACCTCGCCGCCCGGATTCATGCCGGCGACTGCCTGGGCGCCATCCGCTGCTCGGGCGGATGAGCCCGGTGAACGCTCACTGCGGACAGCGTAACGTCGGCCTCATCGCCTCGACCCCTTGCCTCCGGACCGGAGGCGACCTATTTTAGGACCTCGTGGCTCTATCTCCGCAAGGACAAGAAGTGAAGATCCTCGTGGTCGACGACGAACCGACGGTACTCAGCGTGATGAAAGAACTCCTGGGCGCCGCCGGTTATCACGTTCTGGTTGCTCCCGATGGTCCGAAAGGGATCGATCTTCTCCATGAGATGCGTCCGGATCTGATCGTGTTGGACATCGTGATGCCGGGGATGAGCGGCATCGACGTCGTGCGAGAGATGGGGAAGCAGTCATGCCTCAAGAACATACCGATCCTGATCATGAGCGGGTGC
>JAPUIN010000314.1 GCA_027297005.1 Acidobacteriota bacterium | reverse complement strand
TCGCCGATCAATGCGTGGATCAGTGGTGATTCATCATTCTCTTCGAGCGCGCCGCGCAAATGTTTGAGGGCCGCTCCATAGCACCGCTCCTCGCCGCTCGCCTGGATGATCGCGAGAAGGAGGCGCGCGTCGGTGCGGAATAGACCCTCGGACCGGGCCACCGCGCGCAGATCGTCCAGGCCACGTTCGGCGTCCCCCCCGGGCAGGAAGAGAATGAAGCGGAGTCCTTTGACGATGGAAGGAACCTTATCGGCATAGTAATTGTAGGCTCCAAGGGTGAAACGTGCGTCGATCTGCCCCGGGTCGGCCTTCAGCGCGCGTTTCAGCAGCTTTTTCCCGCGGCGGGCCGATCGGGCGGAGCGGTAATACTTTTTGCGTTTGGCCTCAATGTGGCTCCGTAGGATGTAGGCCGATCCGGCCAGCGTCATCGCCCGGACATCGCCAGCATCGGCCTCGAGACGACGATCCGCGAGTTGGAGCACGCGCTCAATCGCCGTGTCAAACCGTCCGTAGAGGTGTCCGGCGTCATCATCCTCGAGCAGAAGGCGCCACCAGATGGTGAACGCGATCAACAGTTGCGGTTGGGGATCGCCCGGTGCCAGGCGCGCAAGTTTGAGAAACGATTGCACCGCGGCACCGTAGAGTCCTTGGTGCAGCAGATCGAGACCGGCCTGGGACACGTCGTGCGACGCCTGGAGAGATGCGCCGGTCGAGGCCACTGGGTCGCCAGTGGCGGGCCGACCATACAGAACGATTCCCGCCACGATCATGATGCAGATTGCCTTCTTCATCGAGCGCCTTGCCTCCTGTGACGGCTTGATCTTACTCCCTACGCGGAAGATGATCACCCGGCGGAGCCGAATTGACAGGATTCGGTGCGCGACCCATGATGACAGCGAAGGAGGAAGCTTGAGCCGCGGCCCGCATCGTGCAGTTCTGTTCGACTTCTTCGACACCCTATGCCGAATCGACGAGGATCTCTACCACCGGGGCAAGAAGCGGGAGGCCGACCTTCTCGGTGTCGACGCGGAGGCTTTCCTGACGGCGTGGATGGACGCCGCGGATGCGGCCCAGGTGGGCTCTCTTCCCGATCTGGAGGCCCGGACCCGGCATGCCGCCGCTGCGCTCGGCATCGACCCTTCCGCCGACACCCTTGGTGCCGTGGTTGCCCTCGAGGAGGAGACCCTCCGTTGCAGCACGTCGCTCTATCCGGACGTTTTGCCGACACTCGAGACCCTGCGCGCCGTCGACGGGATTGGCCTCGCGCTGGTGAGCAATGCCTCCTCGCCGGCCGCCAAGCTTTACGAATGCCTCGGCCTCACTCCGTATTTCGATCCGGTCGTCTTCTCGTTCAGAATTGGGGTGATCAAGCCGGATCCGGGTATCTATCTCGAGGCATGCCGTCTCCTCGGCGTTCCTCCAGCTGCCTGCCTGTTCGTGGGTGACGGTAACGGTCGCGAGCTGGACGGCGCGAAGAGAGTCGGGATGGAAGCAGTCCGAATCGAACGCCCGGTCAGCATCGGCCGGTACCGCAAGGAGGAGAGTGTTGAGTTCGACGTTTCCGTCGATACGCTGACCCGCATACCGTCCCTCCTGCGTCTGTAGCGGTCACCCCTCCAACACGGCAGTTACGTTTCGCGCTATCCAGACTACAAATCTGGCCCCACGACACAACGATCCATCCCGTTACAGGATCGTGACGGTGCAACTCTTGGACACACTGTGTCTTCCATACGACAGGCAACCGACCCTGCTGGAACACTTCTTGCTCAACCATTGGACACCATAGTTCAGGAGGGGCGGTGATGAACCGGAAGGCGAACATTCTCTACGTCAATGGCGAGAGTGATCTGCAGGAGCAGATTACCTCGATGTTGGGAAGAGCCGGGCACCGCGCGCTCACGGTGCAACGCGCCACCGAAGCCCTGGACCGGATGCGCGCGACCAACTTTGATCTCGCCATCATTGATCTGAAGCTGCGCGATTCGGATGGCATCGATCTCCTGGCCCGCCTCAAAGTCGTCTCACCGGAGACTCCGGTTGCCATCGTCGCCGCCGAGCCGGGCGTCGAGGAGACCATTGCGGCGCTGCGCAAGGGGGCCTATGACTTCCTGCGGGCGCCACTCGTCGAAGAGGATCTGATCGCCCTGGCCGAAAAGGCATCCGAGATCAAGGACATGGGATCTGAGCGGCGCCGGGCAGCGGACGAGCTGCGATCCGAAAAGGTCAAGAATTTCGAGTTGCGCCGAAACCTTCAGACCCAGTATGCGTTCAGCGCCATACTCGGGAAAAGCCCCACCATGAAGCAGATCCACGACCTCCTGCAGGATGTGACGAGCACCGACTCGACCGTCCTGATCATGGGGGAGAGCGGAACCGGAAAGGGACTCCTCTCCCGCATCCTGCACTACAACTCGATGCGCGCTGAGGGCCCATTCGTCGAGGCCAACTGCGCCGTCTACTCGGAAGGAATCCTTCACTCCGAGCTGTTCGGGCACGAGAAGGGGGCGTTCACAGGCGCGGTGAAACAGAAGAAGGGCCGATTCGAACTGGCGCATGGCGGAACGGTCTTCCTTGACGAGATCGGAGACCTCACTCCGGCCACGCAGTTGATGCTGCTGCGTTTCCTTCAGGAGCGCAAGTTCGAGCGGGTCGGAGGCGAGGAGACCATCGAGGTCGACGTCCGGGTCATCGCCGCCACCAACAAGGATCTCCAGGCGGGGATCGAGGATGGAAGCTTCCGCAACGATCTGTTTTATAGGCTGAACGTGATCCCGATTCTGATCCCGCCCCTGAGGGAGAGGGTCGAGGATATCCCCATCCTGGGTATGGAGTTTCTGGAGCGGTTGACTAAGAAAATCGGGAAATCGATGCGCGGTTTCAGCAGTAGCGCCATGGACGTCCTGATGCGCTATGCCTGGCCCGGCAACGTTCGTGAGCTCGAGAATGTCCTGGAACGGACGATCGTGCTCTCGAAGGGAGACCTGATTGAGGTGAGTGACCTGCCGCCCAACCTGAAGGACGGCTCCGTCCGGGGTGCCGACATCAGGCTATCGCTCTACGAGAACGAACGGTTGTATATCCTCAAGACCCTGGCAGAATGCAACTGGAACAAGAAGCTCGCCGCGTCGCTGCTTGGTATTAATCGCAGCAGCCTGTACAGCAAGCTCAAGAAGTATGAGATCGGGCGCGGCGAATCGCTGAACTAGCGCTCCGGCCGGCCGGGACGGGGAGGGGTCGGCCGACGCCCCTGGAGTGGGCGGATGCACGACTTAAACCGCGGCACCAGAGGTTACCTCTACGCGATCTACGCGGTAGCGCTGGGGATCCTCGTCCACGTCCTTCGCAACGGTGCCATTGAGATCAGTGTCGAGTTCATCACCCTGGCGCTGCTCGGCGCGGTCATGTCTCCCCATGTCGTCCGACTCGGCATCCGTCTCGAGATGTCGATCGCTCACCCGTTCATCCTGGCGTCGATGCTCGTCCTCGGCGAGCCTGAAACAATTCTCATGTCGGTGATCTGCATCGGCAGCCTCTGTTTCCTCCGCACGCCGCAGATGGAAATGTATCGGGCGTTCTTCAACATCAGCTCCTTCGTCGTCACGACCTTCCTCACCAGCCGGACCTACCATTTGCTCGGCGGAGTTCCCGGGGATCCTGTGAATCCGCGAATGCTCATCGCCATGGCAGTGGCGACCCTCGTCTTTTACCTGGTGAACACCTACAGCGTGTCGGCCGCCGAAGCTCTGTCGTACCACAAGAACGTCTTCTATGTCTGGCACGATACCTTCCTGTGGTCCGCGCCCGCATTCTTCGCGGGAGGATCGCTCGCGGTGGCAATGTCCTATTTTCTAGCACGATTCAATGTTCTGGCATTTGTGTTGGCGCTCCCGTTCTGCATTCTGATCTACTACTCGTACAAACTCTATCTGGACAAGCTCGAAGAGAAGCGGCAACACTTGGACGATATCCAGAGAATGAATGCCGAACTGGAGCTCAAGGTTCACGAGCGAACGCGCGAACTGGAGATCGTCAACCAGAAGCTGCAGCAGTCAAACGTCGAAATTAAGCGCGCCAATTCGTTGAAGAGCGAGTTCCTCGCCAACATGTCCCATGAGCTGCGCACTCCGCTCAACGCAATCATCGGATTCAGCGAACTGCTGCTCGAACGCACGTTCGGCTCCCTGAACGAAGATCAGCGAGACTACGTGGCGGACATTCTCAGCAGCGGCCGCCATCTCTTCCAGCTGATCAACGACATTCTGGACCTTTCCAAGATCGAAGCCGGGAGGATGGGTCTTAAGTATGAACTCTTCGAGGTTGGCCCAGTCATCGAGGAGGCGATCGCGATGGTCCGGATCGAAGCCGGAAAGAAAAGGATTCATCTTCAGAATAATGTGCGCGATCCCGATATCGATCTGTCCGCCGATCGGATCAAACTCAAGCAGATCCTCTACAACCTGCTCAGCAATGCCGTGAAGTTCACTCCGGCGGGTGGTTCTATCCGCATCGACGGCGGGCGTGATGGAGTGCACCTGCGCTTGAGCATCACGGACACTGGTATTGGAATCCCAGAAGAGGATCGGGACCGAATATTCGATGCGTTCACTCAGGTCGATGGCTCCTACTCGCGCAACTACCAGGGGACGGGGCTGGGACTGACTCTGGTTAAGAAATTCGTGGAAATGCACGGTGGTGATCTATGTCTCGAGAGCTCTGGGGGGGGAGGGAGCACTTTCGGGTTCGTGATTCCATATCGGTCCGCCAGCCAGGAGACCAGCCTGGAGGAGTCGCCTCGGTCCGCGGCAGATCCATCCGGATCTGCACAACGTACATGGGCAGAAGGAATGGACGAGAAGGGACGTGTCATCCTCGTGGTCGAGGACAACCCCAGCAACCTGAAGCTGGTCTCGGAGCTGTTGCGTAATGAGGGGCACTACGTTCTGGATGCTTCCAGCGGAGAAATGGCTCTCGATATCCTGCGAGAGATCCATCCCGACCTGGTCCTGATGGACATCCAGCTTCCGGGAATGGACGGTCTGCAGATCACGCGGATGCTCAAGGAGGACCCAGGGACCGCCGCGATTCCCGTCGTCGCTCTTACCGCACACGCGATGCGAACGGATCAGGAGCGCGCACGCGACGCGGGGTGTGTCGGTTTCATCGCCAAACCATTTGACACGAAGGGATTCGCGCGCCGGGTGACGGAGTATCTTGTCTCTGATCCTGGCATGCTGACCGGTTGATGCAGGAGGGAAGACGATGAGTGGGGAGAGCAGGGCAGAGGTCCGCGGCATCAGAATTCTCGTGGTGGATGACGACCATCGCAACGTGCGCCTGATGGAGTCAATCCTGAAGGCCGAGGGATATGAGATTCTGCGCGCCCATGACGGGCAGGAAGCGCTTGACATGATCGCGAAGCAGGTCCCAGACCTGGTACTGCTCGATGTGATGATGCCGCGGATGAACGGCATCGAGCTGTGTCGACGACTCCGAACCCGGCATGCCACGCGGCTGCTCCCGATCATCATGGTGACGGCATTGAACGCTCAAGAAGACAAGGTCCACGCCCTCGAGACGGGAGCGGACGACTTTCTAAGCAAGCCGATCAACCGTATGGTTCTTGTCGCAAAGGTTCGATCGATTCTGCGGGTGAAATTCCTTCAGGACGAAGTCGAGAGGCAGAAGGAGGAGCTGGAGCGCACGAACGAAGAGTTGCTGCGTATGCAGCGCTTCAAAGAATCGATGACGCAGATGGTGGTCCATGATATGAAGAATTCACTGACCGGGATCATGGGAAACGTCCAGCTGATGCAGATGCAGACCGATCCGTCGGTATCGAAAAGGCTGGTCGAACTTCTGCAGAGATCTCAGGAAAGCTGCGCCCAGCTGCTACGAATGGTTCTGAACATTCTCCACGTCGGCAGGCTGGAGGAGAACAAAATGCCCCTGTATCCGGCTCCGCTCGCCCTCGATCAGATCGCCCAGGACAACCTGAACGAGCTGATGAGCCTCAGCACCCGCGAGGGGATCATTCTGGAGAGCCGGATTCCGAGGGACTTGCCTCAACCAAAAGCGGATCGTGAGTTGGTGGGCCGGGTGATCGGAAACCTGGTGAGCAACGCTCTCAAACACACACCGCGAGGGGGGCGGGTCACGCTGGACGCTCGTCCCGGCCCGCATGAAGTGATTTTGACGGTCGGCGACACCGGCGCCGGCATTCCCGAGGATCTTCTGCCGTACATCTTCGACAAATTCAGAGCGGGTGCTCCGGACGATAAGCGGTCTTCGGTCTATGACTCAGGTCTTGGTCTGACCTTCTGCCGGCTTGCCGTCGAATCACACGGAGGGCGCATCTGGATCGAAAGCCGGGCAGGGGAGGGAACGACGGTTTTCGTGGCGCTTCCAATGGAACCGGCTGCATCGTCAACCCCGTCCGCATCTGGTGCGGACAGCGAGGAAACGGAACGATCTGCGGCCTGAAATCCCTGTCCTGTCGAGACTTATCGGCTTGACCGACTCCCCGCGGGAACCTATCTTGAGGACTGTGCGGCCGTGCCGCAAGGGGAGCCATGTCCGTGGCACAGTCCCTGACCGCAGAACCGGAGCCGGCGTTTCGGGGGTTTTGTTCGCCTCCGGCCCTGGCAGAACTGATCCGCGATCTCTATCTCAACGAGCGAACCGGCATGCTGACCATCAGCCGGGGCGGCGTCCGGAAGTGCATCCACCTGGATCGCGGGATGATCCTCACGGTTTCCTCCACTCTCGATGATGAACAACTGCCAGGATTCCTGGCGCGGCAACAGGTGATCACGCCGGACGAGGCCGAAGCCCTGAAGGGGCTGCCAGACGACCGGGTGCTCGAGGCGGTCCGGGGACGTGGCAAGATTCCGGTGGAGGCGCTCCAGGTCGCGATGCGCGAGCTGGCGCAGCAGATCATGACTTCGATGTTCCGTTGGGACAATCTGGAGTATACGTTCGTGGAAGGGCCCGTTCCCGAGAGCACACTGGCAACGAACGTGGTGATCAGCTTCGAGCTGATTATCCGCGCATTGCGCTCGATGACCGGCTTTGAGCGAGTCAAGGAAGCGTTGCTGCGACAGGATCGCGGGTTGCGTTTTTCCGACCAGCTCTATCTACCGTTCGATCAGTTGAGCCTCACGCCCATTGAAGGGTTTCTCGTTTCGAGGATCGAAGGGCAAATCAAAATACGCGACATCCTCGCTCAGGTCCCACCATCGGAGGAGGAGGCCGCGTCCCGCTTCCTGTTCGGGTTGCTGATCCTGGGACTGGCGAACTTCGTCCCGCCTATCGGCTCCGGCCCCCTCAGCTGTGACGACCTTTTACGTGGCGAAGAGGAGAAACGTCGTCGGGAGGAACGTGAGAGGGCGGAGATCAAGGAGTTCTACGAGATGGCCAGCGCGGGCGCGCCGGCGGCTGTCCTTGGGATTGAGGATCAGGCAACGCCGGAGAAGGTCAAGGAGGCCTACGAGGAACTCAAGGAGCGGTTTACGCCATGCAGGTTCCTACGTAAGCTTCAAATCGAACTGCGCGAGGAAATCCAGATTATTGAGGCGCGGCTTCTCGAAGCGTTCCTCGCTCTCCGTTCGCGCGATCTTACTTCGGCGCGCGCGGGAGGAGCAGCTTCGGAACGGGTCGTGAACCTCGATTTGGACGCGGCGACGATGCGCAAGGAGCTTTCGAAAACGGAGAAGCAGTCGAACGAAGAGGAGCGCAACCGCCTGTCGGAGCAATTCCTGGCCAAAGCGCGTGAATACTGGAAGGTCGGCGATTTCTTCAATTGCATCCGTTACTGTGAATTCGCGAGCAATTACAGCGACAAGAACGCGGTCACTTACGGCCTCCTGGGTCAGGCGCTGGCCCGGAATCCCGATTATCGCTGGCAGAAGCGCGCTGAGGCGGCCCTGCTGCGTGCTGCTGAGCTGGACGCGTTCAGCCCGGGTCATGCGGTGGCCCTGGGGAACTTCTACCGGGCTCACGGACTGCACGCCAAGGCCCGCAAACATTACGAGAAGGCGCTGGAGATTCTGCCGACCCAGGCGGAGGCACTGCAGGCGCTCGATGAGCTGGCCAAGAACAAGGACTGAGTCCCCCATTACACCCTCCGGAACCGGCCGCAACCGGCCCCTGACACGGCTTCCTGGCGCCCCCATCCATTGACATCGGACTGCCTCATGCTATAATGCGCCTTCCTCTTGGGCCGTGTGGTTATGTATATCGAAACAAAGAAGATAGGACCCGAGGGGCTGACGATCGACTGCCTCACCGACGCTCTGTCGTCCCTCCCCTTG
This sequence comes from Acidobacteriota bacterium, assembly GCA_027297005.1. The sequence continues at coordinate 3,448 of JAPUIN010000314.1, read as the reverse complement.
GAGGGGAGCGAAAAGGTCCTCGTCGAGCCGATTCACCTAAACGGTCAACTGAGCCGGGATTCGGGAGGGATCGCGTTCGAGGGGGAGATTGCGACGGTCGCGACGCTTACCTGCAGCCGGTGTCTCGACTCATACAGGCTGCCACTGCGGTTGCGCTTTGATTTGTTGTACACGAGCGCGTCCGAGTCGACTGCTAAGGGTGAGTCGAGGGTCAACGAGGGTGAGATCACCCGGACCCACTATGATGGATGTCGGATCGATCTTAAGGAGTTGCTGTCCGAGCAGATCTACCTGGGCATACCGCTCAAGCCGCTCTGTCGACCGGACTGTCCGGGGTTCTGTCAGCGCTGCGGCTGCGATCTCAAAGAGGGAGCCTGCGGCTGCAGAGAGGAGGCGAGCAGTGATCCCCGCCTCCAGGTTCTGAAGAACCTGCTCTAGCTTTCACAAGGATCTATCTGATGCCAAACCCCAAAAGACGTCACTCGCGCGCTCGGCGGGACAAGCGCCGCGCTCATGATGGCCTCGTTCGACCCTCGGTCTCCAAGTGTACGAACTGCCAGGAGGAGAAGCTGCCGCATCGCGTCTGCCCTCATTGCGGATACTACAAAGGTCGGGAGGTCATCGAGGTCGGTGAGCCCTGACGACGGGCGCGGGTCCTCGCTCGCCTCGCTCTTCCCTTCGAATAGACGACGGCCGGGTCACGCCCGACGTCTCACCGTGACGCCCGGCACCGCCCGGAAGGCCAGCGGATGAGCATCACGATAGCAATCGACGCGATGGGCGGAGATTTCGCGCCCGCCCACCCGGTGACCGGAGCGGTCATGGCGGCGCGTGAACTGGGCGTCCGTATTCTGCTGGTGGGACGCTCCGACGCGATCCAGACCGAACTCTGCAAACACGACATCTCGGAACTCCCGATCGACATCCAGCACGCGACCGAGGTGGTCAGTATGGATGAATCACCGGTCACCGCCTACCGTCGCAAGAAGGACTCGTCGATCCGCATCGCCGCCAATTGTGTCCGTGATGGGCGTGCACAAGGGACCGTCAGCGCAGGGAATACCGGTGCCGTCATGGCGACCGCAAAGATGGTCTGCGGAGTCCTTGAAGGGGTTGAGAGGCCCGCCTTGTGCGCCGTCGTCCCTAACCTGAAAGGCCTGTCGGTCTGGCTCGACGTGGGGGCGAACATAGATTGCCGTCCGGTGCACCTGGTCCAGTTCGCGATCATGGGTCACCTCTATGCGCGCGAGGTCCTCGGCGTGCGCAACCCGCGCGTTGGTCTCATGAGCATCGGCGAGGAGGACTCCAAGGGGAACGAAGTGACGCGTGAGACTCTGAAGATCCTGCGGGAGATGCCCCTCAATTTCATCGGCAACGTGGAGGGCCGGCACGTGTTCAGCGGGGAGGCTGACGTCATTGTCTGCGACGGGTTCATCGGGAACGTCTCGCTCAAGGCCGTCGAAAGTGCCGCCGATGCGATTTTCCATTTCATGCGCGAGGAGATCAGGAAGTCGTTTCTTGCCAGGGTGGGGTACCTGCTGGCCCGCCCGGCCTTGAGGAGCTTCCGCAGGAAGATCGACCACGCCGAGTACGGAGGTGTCCCACTCCTCGGCGTGCGAGGCGCCTCGATCATCAGCCATGGCGGTTCCTCGCCGCTGGCGATTAAAAACGCGGTTCGTGTCGCAATCGATTTCGTCCAGAACTGCGTCAATGATCGGATCCATGACGAGATCACCAAGTTGACGTCGGCCAGCGGACTTCGTCCCCCACTGCGCGGCGCCGCCTCCGCGGGCGCCGGAGATCCGTCGTGAGCGGCCAGACACGGCGGGCCGTCATCCGTGGGACCGGATCGGCGCTGCCCGAGAAGATCCTGACCAATGCCGATATCGAACGCATGGTCGACACCTCGGACGAGTGGATTACCTCACGCACCGGCATTCGCGAGCGGCGGGTGGCGAGCGCGGACGAGTACATGTCCACCTTCGCGACCCGCGCGGCCGAGGAGGCACTCCGGTCCGCTGGAATGAAAGGATCCGACCTCGACGTTCTCATCTGCGCGACCGTGACTCCCGACATGCCGCTGCCCGCCACGGCCTGCTTCGTTCAGAAGAATCTCGGTGCAAGGCGAGCCGCCGCGTTCGATATTTCCGCCGGTTGCTCGGGTTTCATCTACGGCCTCGCGGTGGCCGACGGCCTGCTGGCCACCGGGGGACGGCAGAATGTACTGCTCATCGGCGCAGAATTGCTCTCCAAGTTTGTCGACTGGAAGGATCGGTCCACCTGCGTCCTGTTCGGCGATGGCGCCGGCGCGGTGATCATGTCCTCCGGCGAGGAACCGCATGGTGTCCTCTCGGTGGCGATGCATTCCGACGGCAGGATGGCTGATTTCATTTATGTCCCCGGGGGAGGGACCCGTGAGCCGACGTCCGAACGGACCGTCGCGGAGCGGAGGCATTACATCCGCATGCGCGGCAACGAGACTTTCAAAATGGCGGTCCGCTCGATGGAGGAGACCTCACGCGAGGTTCTGCGTGACGCCGGCCTGGAGGCGAACGACGTGAACCTCTTCATCCCGCACCAGGCGAATCGGCGGATCATCGATGCGGTGGGTTCACGTCTCGGGTTCCGAGAGGATCAGGTTTTTGTCAACATCGAACGGGTCGGGAACACGTCCGCAGCGTCGATCCCGGTCGCGCTTGACGAGGCAGTCCGCGCCGGTCGCGTGCAGGAAGGCGATATCCTTCTCTTCGCCGCCTTCGGCACCGGCCTGACCTGGGGCGCGGCGGTCTGCAAGTGGGGATCGTGAGCGGCGACGCACCACGGATCGCCTTTCTGTTTCCGGGTCAGGGCGCTCAGGCGGTCGGCATGGGGAAGGCGGTCTTCGACGCCTTTCCGGAGGCCCGGGATGTTTTCATGCGAGCTGATCACGTGCTCGGCGAGCCGATCAGCCGGCTCTGCTTCGAGGGTCCCGCGGAGGAGCTGCGGCTCACGGCGAATACACAACCGGCGATCCTCACGGCCAGCCTTGCTGTCTGGGCTGCCCTCCGCTCGAGGCTGGGCGGGACGATCATCGAGATGGCCGACTGCATGGCCGGACATTCGCTGGGGGAGTACACTGCCCTCGCTGCTGCGAAGGCAATTAACCTGGAGGACGCGGTGGCGATCGTGCGCAAACGCGGGCAATACATGCAGGATGCGGTGCCGGATGGAGACGGCGCCATGGCTGCGGTGGTAGGAGTGAGCCTCGAAGTGGTCGAGAGGCTCTGCCGTATCGCCGCCGAGGGGGACGTGCTCGCACCCGCCAATCTCAACGCGCCGGACCAGACCGTCGTTGCGGGACATACGGCGGCCGTGGAAAGACTGGGCGGCATCGCCAGGGCTCATGGCGTGCGTAAGGTTCTCCGCCTTCCTGTCAGCGCACCGTTTCACTGCGAGCTCATGCGTCCCG
>JAPUIN010000313.1 GCA_027297005.1 Acidobacteriota bacterium | reverse complement strand
CGCCCTGCCCGGACAGCAAGCCGGATATCAGTCCGGACTTTAAAAATGACGGGAGGGGAAAGCAAGATGAATCATCCGATGAGAACCTTCACGAAGACGATCACGGGCGCCGCCACGGCCGCGCTGGCCGCCATCGCGCTGCTCTCGGTAGCTCCCACCCTGGCTTTGGCCGAGACGGAGACCTACCGGATCGACCCCGGACACACCAATATCGGATTCAAGGTGCGGCACTTCTTCTCCAAGGTGCCAGGACGGTTCAATGAGTTCGAAGGACAGATCGTGCTCGACCGCGAGAACCTGACGGAAGGATCCTCGGTGGAGTTCACGATCGACATCGCCAGCATCGACACGAACAATCCCTCGCGCGACAAGCATCTGCGCAGCGACGCTTTCTTCGACGTTGAGAACCATCCCAAGATGACGTTCAAATCGAGGAAGGTTACAAGCGCCGGCGAGAACAAGCTGAAGGTCGAAGGGGACCTCACGATCCGCGGCATCACGAAACCGGTGTCGCTCGAAGTCGATGTGCTCGGATTCGGCAAGGGGTACGGATTCCGGGGTGGCTTCGAGGTCCGCACGACGATCGACCGCCAGGAGTTTAATGTCTCGTGGAATGACCTCGTCGAAGGGGCCGGTGTGCTCGGCGACGAGGTCGAGATCTTGATGAACATCGAGGCGGTCCGGCTGAAGAAGACGTCCGAGGTCACGCCCTGACCAGCGCGGCTTTGACGGACGCCGCCTAACCGGCGCTCGCGATCACTTTCCCCGAGGTCACGACAGGTTCCCCCTGGGGCGCGAGGTGGCGCTCTATCAGGGCGCGCGCCGTCTCCATGTGCGCTTCCAGCGTCGCGGAGGGGACCGAGAACGGCGCGAAGATCACCATCCAGATTGACCGCGTCTCTTCGGTGATCGACGTGCGCCGCGAATCGGAGGTCGGATTGCCGAACGGACCGACCGCGTCCGCCAGGACGGGACGCTCCTCCAGGTGGATCTCGTCCTTTCTGATCCCGGCATATGACTCACCGGCCACCCCCGGCCGGAACGTCACCTCGCCACGGATCCTGCCAGCATCGTACAGACCGATCGACAGCAGGAACTTCAGCGCGCACAAATTGCACAGATCGACCGCATTCAGGATGCGTGGAATCCCCTTCCCCTGCACCACGCGACGCATCAGTGCCTCCGACGACGGCCTCGTACGCGTCGGATCGATCCCGAACAGCCGATAGAAATCCCTTGCCGGTGCCAGCCCCGGGATCGCCGACGGCGGCTGCCCCGCGCACTCGGCTGCCAGGGTTCTTGAGGTCTCATCGATCTCTGCGAGGAGGTCCGGTCCCGACTTGGCGATCCCCACTGGGGAACCGCAGACGAGGCCGAGCCGCACCGGTCCCGGGAGATCGGTCGACAGTGCGGGGAGGATGAGCGCGTCTGCTGAGGTCACAACCTGCCTCCCTCGCTTGGAGGATTAGAGCCAGACCGATCGGAATCTCGCGAGCAGCCCGAAGTGAGGCATATAGTGTCGTCCAATCCGGACGAAACAGGCAAGCCAAACCAACATAGAATAGAGGGTACATGCTGAAGCGCAACAACGATCTGCATTCGAAGACGTGGATCAGAGGAGTTGACCGGCCGGGAGGCGCGGGAGTTCATCGAGAAGGCCGGTCCGCCGACCTGCCACCCCGCAAAGACCCCCTGATCGGCTGGCTTCCATCCGACCCGCGACGACCTCAACCGCGCCGGGTTCCGGACGATCACGACGCACAGGCTCGACCGTGATATACAGAACAACTGATACATCGTGGAGAAGTGACCAGAAGCCCGGTGATCTTAGACGCCGTGGGGTAAGTTCATGAGGTTCGCGCGGGTCGGGTTCCCGGCGGCGCTGCTGATCATCGCCGTCGGACTGCCCGGGGGGATGGCCGTCCGTTCGAGCGATGCCGCCGCCCGGATCGACAACGGCGTCTTCAGGAATGCAGGGCCGTTGATCTTCGTCTCGAGGTGGGTTGACGTCCCGGCCCTCAAGCTCGAGATTCCCTGCCGGTACGAATCCGAGAGCAACCCCGAGGAAGACTACGAGACGCACTACGTGTATTGCGAGCGCTTCGCAGGGCAGAGCGAGGAATCGGGCCTCGGCATCTACGTCGGCTACTTCCCGTCGACCTTCCGCTCCCGGGACGGCTACAAGGTGAGGAAGGAGCGCGGACAGTTGGGGACGGGCAAGATCAATTGGTACGTCTGGACGGAGAAGGGAGAGGGCGGACCGGTCCTGATGCGGGAGGCGGTCGTCAAAAAATTCTTCCGACCGCCGGACGGGAAGTCGAACCCCGATCTGGATGAATTGCTCCTGCACGTCTGGGTCTACGGTGGTTCCGCGCATGATGTCGGGGGGCTTCAGGGGGCCATCGCCACGCTCACCAGAATTCCGTAGCATGCCCCGTCCCCTGAGCCCGAGAATCGAGGCGCCCTCGGCACCGCGACGGTAAGAATCGAGGGGAAAGATGGGTGATTCGAAGCGATCGTCGGTCGGCACGATTGGCTGGCGTGATCTGACGGTGCAGGACGCGGAGAAGATCCGCGACTTCTATCAGGGAGTCGTCGGCTGGGAGACGAGCGCTGTCGACATGGGCGGCTACAGCGACTTCAGCATGATTCCACCCGGCACCGACGAGGCGGTGGCCGGTGTCTGCCATGCCCGCGGCTCGAACGCCGGCCTGCCGCCCCAGTGGCTTCTCTACATCACGGTCGAGGATCTCGATCGCAGCGCGGCGAAGTGCAGGGAGCTGGGTGGGACGATCGTCGTTGATCCGCGACCTCTCGCGGGGGGCCGGTTCTGCGTGATCCGGGATCCTGCCGGTGCCGTCTGCGCCCTCTACGAGCCGCCGGCCTGAGCCGGCCCTCACCTCCGGACTGCCGTCATTCCGCGGCGCCGCGCCCCTCCCTTTTGCAGTAGAATGCCGGACAAGTGTTTCCGGTAGGCAATGAATCTGGCTGAATTCGGGTTCCGCCGATGCCCACGAGGGGGGTGGCGGGATCTATCGCATGGCGCGCGCTCCACGAGGGATCGGCGCCTCGGCGTTCGGGAGCCGATCCGCGGGAGTGTGCGGCCGGGTGGGTTCTCCGCCGGGAGGTCACGTCAATGAACACGGTCAAACAGATCCTCGATAGCAAGGGGCAGGAAGTCTTCTCGGTGGGGCCCGATCAGACGGTCTTCGAGGCCATGAAGGTGATGGCCGAGAAGGAGATCGGCGCGCTGATCGTGCTGGACGGGGAAAAGCCTGTCGGCATCATCACCGAGCGCGACTATGCCCGCAAGATCATCCTCAAGGGGCGCCAGTCGCGAGACACGCCGGTCCGGGAGATCATGACCGCGAAGGTCATCTACGTTCGGCCGTCGACGACCGTCGAAGAGTGCATGGCCCTGATGTCCGGGAAGAAGATCCGCCATCTGCCCGTCCTCGAGGGGGAGGCGTTGTGCGGCATGCTCTCCATCCGGGATCTCATGAAGGCGACCATCGCCGATCAGCAGTTCACCATCGAACAACTCGAGCGCTACATCACCGGCTGACGTTTCATCAAGCGCCACGCGGTCATCTCGTGGTATCCGGTGCGTCGGCCGCGCCTCCCGCGGTGGGCCCGGTTCATGGAGGCACATCATGCCTGAAGACCCGACGGAGGCTCTTGGCCAGGGGGGGGCGGAGGTGGCGTTGAAAGGGCTCGATTCAGCCGAGGCGCAGTATCTGAGGGATCGGCTCAGTTCGGAGCAGAATCTCGGCGCGGCCGGTCTCGGGGGGGTCGCCGCGGCGCTACTCGGCGCGGTGCTCTGGGCCGCCATCACGGTCGTCACCAACTACCAGATCGGGTTCATGGCGATCGGAGTCGGCATGCTGGTGGGCTATGTCGTTCGCACGTTCGGCAAGGGGGTCGACAAACCGTTCGGATTCATCGGAGGTGTCCTGACGCTCGCCGGGTGCGCTCTGGGCGATCTTCTGACGGCCTGTGCGCTCGTCGCGCGCCAATACGACGTCTCAATTCTGAAGATACTCGGCGGCCTGGATCTGGAGATGGCGGGCGAGCTGATGACCACCTACTTCGGGCCGATGGATCTGTTGTTTTACGGCCTGGCGGTCTGGGAGGGATACAAACTGTCGTTTCGCAAGCTGTCGCAAGAGGATCTGCAACGGATGCTCGGCGGAGAGAACGCCGCACCCCCCGCATCAACAGCACGATTGCGGTAAGATGTCCGGACCGGCGCGATGTGATCGGCAGTCAGGAGATCACGGACCGCGCCGCGATCAAGCGGGATCGTTTCCCGTCGGGAGCGCGCGATGTGGGCTGAGCACGAAGAATATGTTCGCACCAACCTGCAGCGAATCGCCGATGAGGAGTACCCCGACAACGCGGGATTGCCCTGGAGGATCCTCAGGTTCGACCATCGTCCCGATTTCGTTGCCGTCGAGGTCGAGCCGGAGCGCGACGAAGTCGGGTATCCGCGCTTCTTGTGGATCTTCACGTTTGTGAAGCCGAAGAATCCGCTCCATTACGCCTCCTACGCGTTCAAGAATGGCCAGTACAAGCTGCTCGCAACCTTGAAAGTCCGGAGCGGCCTGAATCTGCCGCCCGTATGGAGCTGAGCGCGGGGTGATTCCGTGTGGGACCGAGGTGACCCGGCCCGGACCGGGGCATTAAGGTGAGGGGATGTCGGTAACGAGCGCGGCCGATCTGGCCGGCCTGAAACGGATCGGATGGATCG
>JAPUIN010000312.1 GCA_027297005.1 Acidobacteriota bacterium | reverse complement strand
GGCAGAATCGATGGCGGTCGATCTCGCCGGAGATGGCGAGGAGGGATCTTTTCTCGCGCGGCAGGGGGACTACGACGTGATCGTTCTCGATCTGATGCTCCCGAAGAAGGACGGCATCGAGGTCCTGCGGGAGATCCGCGGCGCCCGCAAATCCACTCCCATTCTGATCCTGTCGGCCAGGGGGGAGGTGGAGGACCGCATCCGGGGACTGAACCTGGGAGCGGATGATTATCTGCCGAAGCCGTTCGCCTTCGCCGAGGCGCTGGCGCGCGTTCGGGCTCTGGTGCGGCGACAGGCCACGGGGAGCGATCGTACCTCGATTCTCAGTGTCGACGATCTGCGCATAGATGTCCTGACGCGCAAGGTGTCGCGGGCGGGGCGCGAAATCGTGCTGACCAACAAGGAATTCCAGCTACTGGAGTACCTCGTCCGCAACAAGAACCGCGTGCTCTCCCGGGTGCTGATCATCGAGCATATCTGGGACATGCAGTTCGATAGCGAGACGAACATCGTCGACGTCGTGATCAATCGTCTGCGGCGGCGGATCGACGACGGTGCCAAGATCCCTCTGATCCATACCGTTCGGGGGGTCGGTTATGTCCTGAAAGAGCCTTCGCGTGAAGATCCCCAATAAGCTGCGGTCGATCCGAGCGATCCTGATATTTTGGTACTCAGCCGTCCAGCTCCTGGGATTCGTGCTGTTCGGCACGGCGGTCTACACCTATCTCGACTATAGAGGCCACCAGGCGCTCGAGGAGGGTGTGATCAGCGAGGTGGACTGGTTCGCTGACCTGCTGGCAGTCGGCCTGAGGCCGGAGGAGGCGGTGGGCGCACTGGTGGACATCTCCCCGGAGGTCCGGCGGCGCATCGAGGAACACCTCGCGCGCGAGGCCGAAAACTACACCATCATGCTGAAGACCGCGGATGGGCGACTGCTCTATTCGACGGGTGACCATACCGCCACGGACGTGATGAGAACACCGTCCGTCCGAGGGAGAACCGTCCTCGCGTCGTTCGAGCGCGGGCCGGGGCCGGATGATGACCTCATCGTGGCGAGCGTATCGCACGAGACTTTCGAGCTGCACGTTTCCATTCCGGAGGAGCGGGTTCGGGACGTGTTGCGGCACACGCTCAGGCTGATGGTCCTGCTGGCGCCGTTCGGCCTGCTGCTCACCATCGGCGGAGGCTGGATCCTGTCGGGTATCGGGCTCCGGCCGATCGGCGAGATCATCGATTTTGCCAACCGGATCACTCTACGGAACCTCAAGGAGAGAATTCCGGAGCGGGATGTGGATGACGAGCTCGGCCGCCTGATCAGAACGCTCAATCACACGAGCGATCGGATGGAAGCGTCCGTGGAGCAGGTCAGGCAGTTCTCCTCCGACGTGGCCCACGAGCTGAAGACGCCCCTGACCATCCTGCGGGGGGAGGCGGAGCTCGCTCTGGCCCGCGATCCGACGGCCGAAGAGGCCCAGCATCTGGCATCGACGTTTCTGGAGGAGACCATCCGGCTCTCCAGGATCGTCGACGACATGCTGACCCTGGCGCAGGCCGATGCGGGGCGCGCTCACCTCGAATGGAAGCCGGTTCGGATCCAGGAACTGCTCGAAGATCTTCACGACGACGGGACCATCCTCGCCGAGGAAAAGAAACTGAAAGTAGAGCTGCTGGAGAACCCTCCAGCCACTGTCCTTGGCGATGCGGCCAGGTTGCGGCGCCTGTTTCGCTCTCTGCTCTCCAATGCCGTCAAGTACACGGAGGCCGGTGGTGTCATCGACATCCGTTCGTGGCTCGAGGGGAATCGGGTCCGCATCACCGTGCGCGACACGGGGATCGGCATTCCCGAAGCGAGCCTGAGGAAGATCTTCGACCGCTTCTACCGAGTCGACGAGGCGCGATCACGGGACAGCGGAGGGTCGGGGCTCGGCCTCTCTCTGGCCAAGTGGATCGCGGAGTCGCACGGCGGCACCATCACGGTCAAGAGCACGATGGGCGCGGGAAGCACCTTCACGGTCACTCTGCCACTGGCCAGCGATCCTGGAGTCCCGCTTGCCTGACCTGTCCCTACCAATCGACCTGCCGGGTTCGCGGGGGTCGGGGCGCTGTGCTAAATTACGCCATCCTGTAAGAGCCTGACGTGTGGAGATGCGGATTCGTGGCATCCGTCGGTTGGAAGGGTCGATATTGAACGCAGCGCATGGCCGCAGGTCGATGCGAGCGGGAACGGCCGCCCTGATGGTTCTCGGCGGCTTCTGCTTCACCGCCCCGGCATGGGCCACGTCTGAGACGGAGGAGACGCCCGACGCGGCGACGGAAGGAGAGCCGTCTCCCCCGGCGACCGGAGACAGCGCAGAAAAAAAAGACGAAGACCTGCCGAAACGCCTGCAGTGGAGCGCCAACGTCCGGTTCCGGCTGTCGGCAAGCGAGACCGATCAGACCGATGGCACCGAATCGGACACCAGTGAAGCACGGCTCCGGCTACGGGGCGGACTCGCGTGGATCATCGCAAAGACGCTCGACGCCAAGATCCGTTTCGCCGGGAGCGTGTCATCCGAGGACAACGACTACACCTTCGAGATCGACACGGCGGGGCCGCTGCAGACGGGGCAGGCGACGTTTGACGAGATCTATCTCAAGTGGGGACCGAGCCGGCAGCTGATGTTCTACCTCGGCCGGTTCCAGACACAGTTCCAGTTGAGGGGGGTGTTTCCGAAATCGCTCGACCGCAAGGACAGCAATAATATGCGGATTACCTGGACCGACGGCCTGCATGTCTTCCACCGCGGTGCGAAGGGGTGGTCACT
>JAPUIN010000311.1 GCA_027297005.1 Acidobacteriota bacterium | reverse complement strand
GGAGGCCTCCCCCGACGAGCCCGCGATGGCGACTCGTTTTGCCCTCGAAGGGACGGTCAACGCGGCCGGAATCGCTCTTGATTGGGTCCTGCAACGGTGCCGGCTGCGGCTTCCGATCGCGAGGATCGATCAGTTCCTCGGCCCCGCGCCGGAGGGAAGCCGCAGCGTTCATTTCCTGCCGGCGGTCGGCGGTCTCGGGGCCCCCCGCTGGGAGGCACGGGCACGACCGAAGTTTTCCGGCGAGGTACGGGGCGCGAGCGATCGCGATCTTGTCCGCGCCGTGATCGAGTCGATCGCTCAGCGCTGCTCGGAAATCGCCCTTCTGATGGGACCGCTCCCCTCACGTCTCGCCCGATCCGGCGCTCATGGCGGGGCCGCAATTCTCGCTTCCGGAGGGATGACCGCCTGCCGCAGCCTGATGCAGGCACAGGCCGATCTTCTGCAATTACCGGTCATCATCGATCACGTGCCGGAGGCTACGGCCCTGGGCGCCGCCTCGATGGCCGCGGGCGATCCGGAACGATCTTTCGGCGGTGATGAGGACGGATCGCGTCGAATCCGCGCCCCACGATGGATCGGGCGTTCGGGCCCGATCGTCATCCCACCTCGGATCGGGAAGGACGAGGCGGCCGCGCGCCGCTGCGCCTGGCAGAGGGCGGTCTACGGCCCGGACGGATCCACGGCCGCCTTCGGCGGGTGAGCTTCGCGGGCGAGAAGCGGACGCACCGACCTGTCGAAAGCGCTCTCGGGGAACGCGCCCCAGAAGATCTTGTCGACGACGCCATCACGATCGATCAGGAATGTCGTCGGTTGAACCGGCACGCCACCGTACGCATCGAACACCTCGCGGCCGGCCAGCAGGATCGGGTAGGTCACGCCGTACGTCTGCAGGAATTTCCCCATCATCGCCCCCTCGAACTGCGGGATCAGGATCTCGTCGAGGTTGATCCCGATCACCATCAACCCCTCTTCGCGGTAGGCGTCGTACAGCCGCATGAGGGCGGGCGTCTCCTTGCGGCACGGCATGCAGGTGGAGTACCAGAAGTTCAGGATGATCACCTTGCTGCGGAAATCCTCCAGGCGCACGGTCCGCCCCGAACGATCGGCGAGGGCGAACGCCGGGGCCGGTTTGTTGATGAATCGCTCGTGGTAGGCGCGCCGCTTCTCGCGCATCGCGGCCGAGCCGCGCTGCGCCGCCGCGGTCGTCGCGACGCACAGGAGGACGAGCGCGGTCTGGATGCGCGCGTTGGCCGGGGAGCGGCTCATGCGGTCCCCCCAGCCTCCTTCAATCGCGCGATCACCAGATCGCGGTCGAGGAAGGCGAGAAACCAGCCGGCCCGTGGGCCGCGCGAGCGGCCGAGGAAGGCGCGGTAGATCGACTCGAACGCGCTGTTGGTCTTCTGCAGCCCGACTTCCTTCGCCAGGTCGTAGATCAGCGCATGGATATCCTCCCCGCTCATCCCGGGGCCGAGCCGTTCCGCCAGAAGCGAAAGGAACCGGCGTTGCTCCGCCGCCAGATCACGCGCCTCAGGCGGAAGGGTGCTCTGCACCGAGAACTTCGCCTCCTCAGGCGCGAAGGTGTCGAGCCAGCGCAGGGCGAGCCCGGCGCGTTCCTTCAGGGCAGCGGGATCCTCGACCGGATAACCGTTGCGGCGCAGGATGACGATCGCCTGATCCCGATCGCCCCCGGCCATCTGCAGGACGTTCACCAGGTGCCGGAACGGGACACCGACCGGCGTGAACTCATGCGCGGCCGATAGCGCCAGCGTCCGCGCATCCCGGTTCTTCGAGGCGACGTCGTCGAACTCGTCTATCAACGACAGGAGCGGCTGGCCGGGATCGAAGTTGATCGATCGCATCGGGCGCGTCTTGACGACGAGATACCTGAGGACCTCCGGGGGAAGAACCTCCAGCATCCGATGGACCGAGAGGACGTTCCCCTTGCTCTTCGACATATCCCCCATCCCCTTGAAGGAGATCCACTCGTATTTGATCGGGAATGGAGGGGGCGCCTTGAACACCTCGCGGCAGATGCGCGCACCGGTCTCGTAGGAGCCGCCCCGCGTCGCGTGATCCTTGCCGAACGGCTCCACCGTGACCGGGATGCGCGCCCACCGCGCCGGCCAGTCGACGCGCCAGGTCAGCTTGCCGCCCCCGCGCATCGACACGGTCCCCTCGTCGCCGCAGGGGCAGGAATAGTCGACCGTCTCCGCGTCGACCGAGTGACCGCGCACCTTCGACTCGGTCATCCGACCGCAAGCGTTGCAGATCGGATTGAACGGGCTCCAGTCGGATTCGAACCGGCGGCCCGTGCATTCTTCCAGGATCCGGGCGATGAGGTCGCGCCCCTCGAGCGCCTGGATGATCTGGGGAACCATCATGCCGGACTTGTACATCTCGTCAGCGTAATAGACCTTGACGTCGATTCGCATGCGCTCGAGCGACTGCAGAAACGGCTCGAGAAAATGCACAGCGTAGCTCTTGTGCTTCCCGCAGGGGCAGGCGATCTCCGACAGCGGCTTGCCGATCTCCTTCTCGTAGATCGAGGGATCGAGAAAAGGGTAGACCTTGCGGAGCGGGTCGAAGTTGTCGGCCACATAGTCGAGGATCACCTCGACGTCACTCTCCCTGAGCACACGGTAGATGACGTCTGCGGTGATCACCTCACGCAGGTTGCCGATATGGATCTCTCCCGAAGGAGAGATGCCGGTCGAGATCTCGTGCGGGCCCGACGTTGCGAGGATTTCCGCGGCGATCCCGTCCGCCCAGTGCGTGTGTCGTGGCTCGATCATCATCTCTCTCTGTCGTCGGTGGCGCCGGGCGATGACGTCGCCGCGCCATCCACCGGGGACACCTCCATCACGCGGAAGCGCACCCGAACATCATCCTCGAGCACCATCCATAAGCAACGCGGGATCGGGATGTTGTCGTCCGAGAGGTTGAAGCCCAACTCTCCCTCGGAGTTGAGCGAGCCATCATGATACCGGATCGTGACGGGGAAGCGGATCTCCCGCTCGATACCGTGGTGCGACAGGAGCCCTTCCACGAGAGCATTGCGGGACCGACCCGGCACGAGCGACCCCGCCGGAGCGGGATCATCCGCGGCGCCCTGGTAGGAAGCGGCGCTTGCCGCCCAGGGCGGCGGCATACTCCGGCCGTGCCATGAGGGCCTCCTCTTCGGTCCTGACGCGGGCCACA
>JAPUIN010000310.1 GCA_027297005.1 Acidobacteriota bacterium | reverse complement strand
TCATTCCCAGTTCGGACGGGATGAATTTCCCTTCGTTCTTCTCGACGTACTCGCGATTCTGCAGGGTCGAGAGGATGGACGCGTAGGTGGAGGGCCGACCAATCCCGTTCTCCTCCATCTCCTTGACCAGCGACGCCTCGGTAAAGCGCGGCGGCGGCTGGGTAAAATGCTGCTTCGGGTCGAGCTTCTTCAGCTCCAGCCGGTCCCCCTTCGTCAAAGGGGGGAGCACACGTCCGGAGTCGTCCTCCTCCGGTTGAGCGCCCGGTTCATCCTTTTTCTTCTCGGTGACGTCCTGATAGACGGCGAGGTAGCCCGGGAACTTCATCGTCGAGCCGGTCGCACGGAACAGGCAGGGTCCGGCCTCGATGTCGGCGGTGGTCACGTCGAAGACCGCCGGTTTCATCTGCGAGGCGACGAACCGGTTCCAGATCAGGTTGTAGAGAAGGTACTCATCCTTCTGCAAAAACGGTTTCACGGATTCCGGCGTCAACTCCATCGACGTGGGCCGGATCGCCTCGTGGGCACCCTGAGACAACTTTCCCGACTTGTAGGTACGCGGTACATCGGGCAGATAGTCGGGACCGTGAGCCTTCACGATGTATTCGCGCAGCTCCTGCAGTGCTTCGGGCGCAATGCGGGTCGAGTCGGTCCTCATGTAGGTGATCAGACCGACCGTGCCCATGTCTCCCACGTCCATCCCTTCGTAGAGCCGCTGGGCCAGCATCATCGTCTTCTTCACGCTGAAGTTCAGCTTGCGGGACGCCTCCTGCTGTATCTTGCTGGTGATGAACGGTGGGACGGGATTTTTCTTCTTTTCCTTCGCCTCGACTGAACGGACGACGAACTCGACGCCATGTACGCTGGTGACGACGGCGTCGGTCTGTTCCTTGTTCTTAAGCTCGGCCTTCTTTCCGTCGACCTTAAAAAGCCGAGTCTCGAAGGGAGGGGGCTCCCGACCCGCGAGCAGAGCCGTGAGCGACCAGTACTCCTCCGGCGCGAATGCCTGAATTTCCCGTTCGCGCTCCACGACGATGCGCAGCGCGACCGACTGCACGCGCCCGGCCGACAATCCCCGGCGGACCTTCTCCCACAGCAGGGGACTGATCTTGTATCCGACCAGACGGTCGAGGATGCGCCTTGTCTGCTGGGCGTCGACCTTATTCTTGTCCAGCTTGGTAGGATTCTCGATGCCATGCACGACCGCGCGCTTTGTGATCTCATTGAACATCACGCGGTACAGTTTCTTGTTGCTCTTCTTGAGAATCTCCGCCAGGTGCCAGCAGATTGCTTCCCCTTCACGGTCGGGGTCGGAGGCCAGGAAGACCTTATCCGCCGCCGCGGCGGCCTTCTTCAGCTCGTCGATGATCTTCTTGCGTCCGGGCAGGATCTCGTAGGTCGGCTTGAAGTCTTTCTTCTCGTCCACGCCGAGCGTCTTTTTGGGCAGATCGCGAACGTGCCCCATGGAGGCCTTCACCAGGTAGTTGCGACCCAGGAACTTCAGGATCGTTTTGGCCTTGGCCGGCGACTCGACGATGACGAGTGACTTTGCCACAACGGTTCTCCCTGACCCTCAAACGACGTCCGGGTGGCTCCAAACGGCCACTATCGTTCGATAAATAAGGTCGTCTGTCAAATATTGCAAGTCCTGGCCGCGAAAAGAGGCCCCGGAAACTGCCTCACCAGCCCCCGGATCTCCAGTTCCAGAAGCGCCGCGAGCAGCGGCCCGGGTGGCATTCCACAGGCCTCGGCGAGATCGTCGATCGACATCGAGCCAGAGCCCTGCAGGCACTCCAGAACGCTCCTCTGGGGGGGCTCCAGGCCGGCCACGCCCGGTCCACGCCCCGCCGAACTCGGTGCGATCCTCTCCGAGCCTGCCCGAAGGAGCCCGGCCGCCTCGATGATCGAGGGGGCCAGATCTTCCAGCACGTCGTCCGCCCCCCGGCAGAGCAACGCGCCGGCGCGCAACAGTCCGTTCGTCCCCTCCGATCCGATCGCGTCGACCGGACCGGGCATCGCGTGCACCATGCGGCCCTCGTCAGTCGCGAGGCTGGCTGTAATCAGCGAGCCGCTGTCGCGTCCCGCCTCGATGACAATCGTCGTCCACGACAGCCATGCGATCACCCTGTTCCGTTCGGGGAAGTGATGCTTCAGCGGCGGCGTCCCGAACGGGAATTCTGTCACCACGGCCCCCCGCGCGGCGATCGCCTCCGCGAGCTTTTGATGCTCACGGGGGTATATCCGATTCAGGCCGGAGCCGAGCACCGCCACCGTGCGTCCCGACTCACGAAGCGCCCCGCGGTGCCCCGCGGCGTCGATCCCGCGCGCCAGGCCACTGACGATACAGAATCCTCGTCCGGCGAGGTCACCGGCGATACGTTCCGCAAGGAGCGTTCCACGGGGAGTCGCCCGGCGAGAACCGACGATCGCAACGGCCAGCGCGTCCTCGCGGAGTAACCGGCCCCATACGTACAGCACGGGTGGAGGATCCGACGACGCGCGCAGAAGCGCCGGATACTCTTCGTCCTCGAGAGTGACGAGCCGGGCTCCGAAGCGCCGGGCGTGTTCCAGTTCGTCCCGGGCGCGCTCAAGCCACTCCGGCTCGAGAGGGACTTCCAGCGCTCGCCGGAGAGCACACTCACTATCTATCTCTCCGCGCCGCATGATGATCGATCTGCGCGAGCCAGGGTGAGCGATGCAGCGCAAGTTCAGCGCAGCCCAGTGAAGAGCCGAGCGCGACACACGGACCTCATGACCGACGCGGGTGACCGGAGACCATAACGAACCCCGGGCGTGCTTGTCAATCATGGGGGCTTTGCTGTATAAAATTCCGCCGGTCCAGCAGGTGCGGTGGTTGCCCGGTCGGTGGCCGATCCCGCGTTCCTGACAACCGGCTTTTGCGGACCCTTCCCGTCGTCGCGAGGACGTGGGGGTGACCCCGATCTACCCGATCAGAATGACATGTCTCCGGCCTCTCCTCCTCCTTACAATCTCGACTCTCATCGCACTTGGTGGTGTATCGAAAAGCCTGGGCGCGGACGCAGAGCATGTCGCGGCGGCGGAAGCAGGAGGGGCGGACGATCGCACAATCGATCAACTTCTGCACGAGGCCGATGCAGCGCTCGATCGCGGTGAGCATGCCAGGGCGCGGGATCTGTACGCGGAAGCCGTCCGCCGGAACCCCGCATCCGTTCACGCACTTCGGCGTCTGGCCCTCCTCCAGTCGCGGGATGGTGAGTTGGATCGGGCGGGGGTCAATTTGAGAAGGGCGATCGCTCTTGCCCCGGAGGATTCCGGACTGTCCCTCGATCTCGCCCGCATCCTGAGCCTCAGAGGTCGATACGATGAGGCGGAGGCGATTTACGTCGGGCTGCAGGACAGAAAGGTCGCGAGGATCGAGGCCCATCTCGGACGGGCGCTCCTGCGCAGCCTGAAGGGGGAGTACGACGAGGCCTCGCGTTTCTACCACGACATCCTGCGGGCCTCCCCCGGCAGCCTCCAGGCGCGCGTCGGCATGGTGCGGATCCGACACCGGCAAGGGCTCCATCGATCGGCTCGGGAGCAGATCAACAACATCGTCCTGGATCATCCCGACAGCCGCGAGGCGCGGGCGCTGCAGAGTGAGATCCACGAAACTCTCCGCCCCCGCGCGACCGCCGACGGTTTCCGGTTCAGTGACGCCGACGGCAACCGGGTCGATGTCGCTGCCCTGTCGACGACCTTCCGGGCGGAACCGCAGACGACGATTCGGATCGCGCTCACCGGCTACGCCGCGGAGTTCCGCTGTGAGGATCGAAATCGGTGCGATCAGGCGGCGCCTCCTCTCGGGAGCTTCAGCCGGGTGGTCAAAAACGAAGCGGCGACCCTGGTCGGGAGCCTGACGTCGCTCGTGATCCGACCGCTCACCTTTCACGCCCGAGTGGGTGCCGCGTGGCAGGAGGACTTCGGTGGGGATTCCCGAATGGTCGGGATCGGCGGCGGATTCATCCGCTGGGAGGTCGGTCCGCGGCTGGCGTTGAGCGGCAGTAGCGGACGGGAAGCGCTGCTCGACACTGCCGTCCTGATCGATCGCGGGATCCGCGTCGACACGGCGGAGGTCTCCCTCGATTACCAGATGGCCCCTTCCTGGATGCTGCTGGGGAAGGTCGGATACGGCTCGTACTCCGACAGCAACAGCCGCAAGAGCGCCTCCGCGGGGGTCACATGGACGCTGCGGGCAGCAAACCCCGGGGTGCGCGCCCTGATCGATCTCCGCTATCGCACCTTCAACGCCGATCGCGACAACGGGTACTTCGATCCGCTGCGCTTCGATTCGGAACTGCTGACGGTCACCGTCTGGGACGAATACCGTGATCGGCGGCTTTTCTGGAGGATTGAGGGGACGTACGGCCGACAGGACTTCGATCTCGGAGCCGGGATGCGGGTGGAAGCAGGGAACAACGACAAGGTGCTGGCGGCACACGCTCGATTCGGCCTCTCGCTGGGGGCGCGCGCGACGCTCGAGACGTTCTACTCGAGCAGCGACTACGCCCTGCAGCAGGCGACGGGGTTCAAGTCGAGCCGCTCCGGCTTCGATTTTCGCCTTCGGTTCTGAGGGGAGCCGCGTCCGAGCCCGGCCCTCGTCGCCGTCTGGCGTCGGGGGATGGGGGAAAAGCCGGCGCCCCGATCCCGATCCGCTTCATCTCGCCAACCAGATAGAGCGATCCGCTGACGACGCAGAGCCCGCCGGGGCCGGCGGCGCGTCGCCCCATCTCGAGCGCATCCTCGACGAGGTCTGAGCGAACGACGCGTGGGTGGATCCGGGTTGCCATATCGTAGAGGACGAGGGGGGATTCACCCCGCGCGACGGGGAGCCGTGTCACGATGATCTCGCTCACCAGGGGACTCAGAACCTCGAGCATCTGGGGGATCGGCTTGTCCTTCATCGCCGCGAAGACGAGCGCGATGCGGCGCCCGGCATGATGATCGCGCAGGTAGGTTGCCAGGGTGCCGCTCGCAGCCGGATTATGCGCACCGTCGAGAAGCAGATCCGTCTCTCCGGGCACGATCTCGATCCGTCCCGGCCAGTTCACCCGCTCAAGGCCTCGCGCGATCGCGCCGGCATCGATGGTCAACTGGCGAAGCTCGTGGATCGCTTCGGCGAGGAGAACCGCCGCCGCCGCGTTATCGACCTGGTGACCGCCGCGCAACGCGAGCCGCAGCCCGTCGTACTGACGGACCGGCGTGGTGAGATCCAGGACAGGAGGATCGGCGAAACGATCCTCCCCTCCGGCAGGTCGGATCCGGCAGGCGCTCGTGTGAATCGGGCGGGCGCCGGCGCGGGCGGCCTGCGCCCGAATCACCTCCTCGGCCTCGCGAGGCTGGCGGCCGATGACGACGATCGTGTCGGGCCTCAGGATACCGGCCTTCTGATCAGCAATCTCACTGAGCGAGTGCCCCAGCCATTCCATGTGATCCATCGCCACAGGTGTGATGGCGCAGGCAAGCGGCTCGACGACATTCGTCGCATCGTAGCGGCCACCCATGCCGACCTCCAGGATCGCGATCGGGACGCGCCGACACCTGAAGTGGAGAAATGCAAGGGCGGTCGTGGCCTCGAAATAGGTCGGACGCTCGCCGCCATCGCGCTCCATACCCTCGATGGCGTCGCGAACCTCAGTCACCAGCGCGGCGACATCGTGCTCCCCGATCGGTGCCCCGGCAACGCGGATCCGCTCCTCGAAGCGGACCAGATGGGGCGAGACGTACAGCCCGGCACTTGTTCCTGCCTCGTGAAGGATGGCGTCGAGATAGGCCGAGACCGATCCCTTGCCGTTCGTTCCCCCGATCAGAATCGAGGGGATCGCGGCGTGAGGATCGCCGAGCCTTGCGAGGAGTGCGCGGATTCGATCGAGACCGGGCCGGATCCGGTGAGGTTCGAGCGACTCGAGATAGTCGACCGTCTCCCGATAGTTCATGGTTTCACTCAGCCGGAGATCTGCTCCAGCGTAAGTCCGCGGGTCTCCTCGCCGAGCAGCATCACACCCACTGCCCCCACGATGAGGACACCCGCGAACATGGTGAAGATGACGGGGAACCCGCCTCCCCATGACTCGAGGATCACACCGACGACGAGCGGTGCCAGGATCGCACCGAGTCGGCCGAATGCCGAAGCCGCGCCGATGCCCGTGCCGCGCAGGCGCGTCGGATATAGCTCCGGCGTGTAGCCGTAGGTCACGCCCCAGGCGCCGAGATTGAAAAACGACACCATGCAGCCCCAGATGATGAGCGTCGACGGCGTGGTCGCCAGGCCGAAGAAGAAGCTGGAGACGGCGCAGAGAAGCATGAACGGCGTGAGCGTCGCCTTGCGGCCGATCTTTTCCACCAGATAGGCCGCTGCGAAGTAACCGGGAAACTGCGCCAGAGTGATGAACAGAGAAAAGCGAATCGACTTGGCCAGGGGGAGTCCCTGTTCGTAAAGGAGTGTGGGAAGCCAGATGAAGATACCGTAGAACGAGTAGGCCATCGTGAACCAGAGGATCCAGAGCATCGTGGTGCGGCGCAGGAACTCCGGGCCGAACAGATCACGGACGCGCGCCGGTTGGCCCGTGCCGAGATCCGGCTCGAGTCGATCGCCGGGAGCGGTCGTCACCCCGCTGTCGCGCTCGACGGCACGCAACGTCGCCTCGGCCTCGTCGATCCGGCCACGTGACATGAGATAGCGCGGCGACTCCGGCAGGGACCTCCTCAGGATCAGGACGTAAAAAGCGGGGAGTGCCCCGATGAAGAAAGCAAACCGCCACGGAAAGGCGGAGCCGCGCGATTCCGACCACGAAACGAGGAGGTACCCGATGACCAGAGCGACCGTCCACCCGAGCGCCCAGAACGATTCCAGGAGTACGACCAGACGCCCCCGGTGGCGCGCAGGTGAGAACTCGCTGACGAGAGAAACCGCCACCGGCAACTCGCCGCCGAGCCCGAATCCAACCACCAGACGCAGCAGAAGAAGGGACGTAAAGCTCCAGGCGAGTCCGCACAAACCCGTCGCGATGCTGAAGATCAGCAGGGTCACCTGAAAGATCCGCTTGCGGCCGTAACGGTCGGAGAGTATCCCCGCGAGGGCACCACCCACGAGCATCCCGAGCAGAGCTCCGGTAGCGGTCCATCCGATCTGCGTGGGCCTGAGGGACCACTCGTCCTTGAGATGCGGCAGAATGAAGGAGACGAGCCCGGTGTCCATCGAGTCGAAGAACCACCCGAGTCCGGTCAGCAGCAGCAGTTTGTAATGGAAACGACCTAAAGGGAGGCGATCCAGCCTTTCGGAAACCCGCATCTGGACTATTCGGTTGAGAGGGACTGTCTGCGGGCGACGACGGTGCCGGGAAATGGCACCGGCTCATCGGGTCGGGCGCTCTCGCGCGGCGCGGGCGGATCGGGGCGGGGCGCGCCATCGCCCGGCTCCGATCCGGAGAGCGACCCGCTCGTAGGCGGTGAGGCCGAGAGAAGATCCGGGTTGGCCATGAACTTCAGGCAGCGGATCAAAACGTCGCGCAACTCGCGACGCTCGACGATGAAATCGAGCATCCCTTTCTCGAGAAGAAACTCAGATCGCTGAAAGCCGTCGGGAAGGGTCTCGCGGATCGTCTGCTCGATCACTCGCGGACCGGCGAACCCGATCAGAGCCTTCGGCTCGGCGATGTTCAGGTCCCCCAGCATGGCGTAGGAGGCAGTGACTCCTCCGGTCGTCGGATCGGTCAGAACCGAGATGTAAGGGATCCGCGCATCATGCAACTTGCGGAGCGTTGCCGAGATCTTGGCCATTTGCATCAGGGACAGGATCCCTTCCTGCATCCGCGCACCTCCGGAGCAGGAAACGACCACGAGTGGTACGCGCTCCTCCAGTGCCCGTTCGATCGCGCGCGTCACCTTCTCGCCGACCACCGATCCCATCGACCCGCCCATGAAGCCATATTCCATGGCCGACAACACCACCGCCTGCCCGCCGAGAGTGCCCCGGGCGTTGATGATGGCGTCATTCAGGCCGGTCCGCTCACGGTAGTCGCGCAGGCGATCCTTGTACGACTTGGTGTCCTTGAACTTGAGCGGATCGACCGAGTAGATGTCGGTATCGAACTCCAGGTAACGCCCCTCGTCGAACAGCGCCGAGAGGCGCTCGCGCGCAGAGATCCGGAAGTGGTAATTGCACTTCGGGCAGACGTTCGCATTTCTGAGGACTTCCTTTTTATAGATGATTTCCTTGCAGCTGTTGCACTTGACCCAGAGCCCCTCCGGAACCTGCATCCGCTTCCGTTCGACCGGCTGCTTCGGCTTCCGGGCCTTCTTAAACCACGCAATTTCCATGAGGTTCTGGTCCCCTGCGGGCTCACCCCGGGCGATGTGCGGGGATCATAACGGGCAGGGGTGGCCCGGTCAAGGCAGCGATGCCCCTCTGCGAGCCGCTCCCAGGGCTTCGTACCCGCCACCGGTGCGCATCGATTGTACACCCCCCCCTGAAGAATGCTCAGCGTGCGACATCGAGGACAACTTACTGAGTAATTGGAGGATACCCAAATCATGACCAGGGGACTGTCCAGAACCTGATCACGACCTGTGCGGAAACTGGACCCTTGCCCGGGCGGCTTTGAGGGGGATCAGGGGCAGCCCGACCCTGTTCCGAACTTGAGATCCACTCCCTTAGGTGATTGAGAACGAAAGGATTAGCACCACGGTGTGATCGATGCCGGGAGTGCATGGAGTGATCTGGCCCAAGGGTTGCTCATCCACAGGCCGACCAATGCACCAGGCCAAACCACCCGCGAGGGTGGGACGGAAAGCCGCGGGTCTCTTCGAGACAGCCGGGCTGTCGGTGGGACGCAGCACAAACGGTCTCCCGCTGAAAGCTATTGGAGGGACTGTCAATGACGAAGAACAGCAGATCGAACACGAAAAAGAGTGAACGCATGAAGCGCCGGCGGTCACCCTGTCATTATGGCAGGGCGCTCACCGTCGCGATGATGGCGGTGACAGCGCTCTTCTTCGGCGCCGCCACGGTCAGAGCGCAGCAGGACCACAGCAACGGCCGTGGACCAAAGCTCTCCCCCGATCTCGTCGAAATCCTGAAGAAGGGATCGCACGACGGATCGATCCGTCTCGTGGCAGTGGTCGAAAGTGAGGACACTGCCCGGGTCGTCGCGAAGATCCATAGACTCGGCGGCCGGGTCAACAAGGCCCTGCGCCACGTCGATCAGATCATCCTCGATCTTCCGAAGGATCGGGTCGAGGAGTTCGCATCGGCACCGGGCGTTCGCTACGTGATCCCGGATCGGCCGGTGCAGGGGTTCGCGAGCCACCTGCAGGAGACGACCGGGTCCTCGAACGTTTATCCCGGGGCGCAGACCGATTTCGATCTGATGATGTCGGAGTATGGTCTCGGGTACGACGGGGCCGGGATCACGGTCGCGGTTCTGGACTCGGGCATCTATAAAAAACATTTCGATCTAAACGAAATCGGAAGTCGCGTCGTCCATGCGGTCGACTTCGTGGATGGCGGTACCTCGAACGATCTCTTCGGCCATGGCAGCCACGTTGCCGGCATCATCGCCGGCAGCGGAAGCGCCTTCAATCAGGAGGGGCTCGATTTCGGCGGGATCGCCCCGGCGGCGAGCCTCGTCGATCTGCGCGTGCTCGACGACCAGGGTCGCGGCAGTATCAGCAACGTCATCGCAGCCGTCGACTACGCCATCGCCCAGCGGGATCTCCTGAACATCAGAATCCTCAACCTGTCGCTGGCGGCGCCCCCGGTCGAATCGTACCGCCACGACCCCCTCTGCCAGGCGGTGGAGCGGGCGGTGAAGGCGGGGATCGTCGTCATTGTGGCGGCCGGAAACTTCGGCATTGACGAGTCCGGCAATAAGGTCTACGGAAGCATTCCGTCGCCGGGGATCTCACCTGCGGTGATTACGGTCGGTGCAACCGACACGCGTCACACGGACTTCCGTTCCGACGACACGATCGCCCCGTTCTCCTCGCGAGGGCCGACGCGATCCGGCAGCCCCGATCCCGAGACGGGCGAGTACGTCTATGACAACCTTCCGAAGCCGGATCTGGTCGCCCCGGGGCTCGGCCTCGTCTCGCTGGAAAGCCCGGACAATACGCTCGTGACGAGCTATCCAGCCCTGCATTATGACACCGGAAGAATCAACAAGAAATCGATGTACATGACGCTCAGCGGAACCTCGATGGCCGCGGGAGTCGTCTCGGGAGCCACGGCCCTCATACTGCAGGCCAATCCTTCGTTGACGCCGAACCACGTCCGCGCGGTGCTGATGTACTGCGCCGAAATCATAGACGGTCCTGATCTGTTCGAGCAGGGAGCCGGACTGCTGAACGTGGACTGCGGCGTGCGCCTGGCCCGGAAGATGAGCTGGCAGGCGGATACGCTTCTGGCGGGCGACGAGCTGATGTCGGAGCCGCCCTCAGATCCGACCTCGAGCATCGCCGGAGAATCGATCGCGTGGAGCCAGGGGCTGATCTGGACATACAGATGGATCTATGGAGCCTCTCTGATCACGACCCAGCAGGAGGCCTACGCCCAGGGACTGATCTGGAGCTACTCGTACTATGGATCCTGGGGCGGTACGTCGATCTACTCGAACACGTACTCTGACGATCATGTCGTCTACGGATCGAACGGCACCTGGCAGGGGGTTACCTGGGACAGTGGGACGGCGGACGAAGAGGGTGTGGAGTACTACGACGCACTCGCCACCGGCGGCGCACTGTGGCAGAACGATCTCATCTCCGACGATTTCTACACGGTCGACGCCTCGGGACTGATCTGGACCTGGCGCTTCTCGTACACCCAGGGCCTGATCTGGTCCTACGGTGGCGCGATGCCGATCTGGTTTTCGGGACTGATCTGGACGCTCTACTTCTAAGCTGGCCGGGGAACAGCCTTGAATAAACCAACGTACGCCTACATCGCGCTGGTCACGGTCGGCGGGACCTGGGTCCTGGGGTCGTCGCTCCTCAGTCTGATGCGCGACGACCTGGGTGGGCCGATCGTCCTGTGGGCCGTCATGGCGCTGCTGACGCTCGCCACCGGATCGCTCAATGTGATGATCCGGCCGATCCGATGCCGCGTGGCCTTCTCCGATGTCTTCATTCTGCTGTCACTGCTCATCTGCGGAATCGCCCCGGCGACGCTGATCGCGGCGCTCGAAGGGTTCGCGGCCTCGAGCCGCAAACGCGGGGACTGGCCGAAGAGGCTTTTCAACACGATGGGGATGGCGATCTCGATCCATTGTGCCGCTCTGCTCCTCATCCAGATCGCCCCCGAGGGGGGGATCTGGGGGGCCGGCTGGCGCTCGATCGGAGCCCTCGCCCTGGCGATGATCGTGATCGCCGCGGCGCACTACCTCGTGAATACGTTCCTGGTGTCGATCGCCGTTGCCCTCGAGCGCGGGGTCTCGCCGGTGACGGTGTTCGGCGGATCGATCTTCTGGTCCGGCACCGAGATCCTGATCGGATCACTGCTGGCGACGGCCGTCTTCGCCCTGGTGCGACAGGCCGGTTTCTACGTCGCCGTGCCGGCGCTTCTCATTCCCTTCGGGTTGCATTTCATCTACCGGGTCACCATCGATCGACTGGACAGGGCTCGGGTCCCGTCGCGGGGCTGAGCGGAAGGGGGAATCGGACGGGCGAATGAATGTCGGCTGACGCGGAGGTCATCCCTGTGTTCGACTGGCTCTGCGGTTTCCGCCGCAGAGCCGGTTTTTTGTCGCTCGAATGAACCCGTTGTGTGCAGAAATTCGACATTGGAGCCCGCCGAATCCACCGATTGGACACCGATGCTGCACCGGTAACTCTCATCGTGACATTCAGTTCGAGTCGTTTCACAGGATTACACGAGTCGCGTGGCCAGGATCGCGACGCGCGAGCACGATGACAATTACGTTTCCCCTGCAAACAGGCCGATTTCGGCCCGATCAGAGCGCCCGAACGGCTGGCACGAGGGTTGCGATGTATAGGCGCAGGGTCACGTGTCCGCCGGTCAGGTTCCCCCGGCCGGGCCAGCGGGCGGGACCTTGAGGGATCGGCGCGGCCGGGCTGCCACTCGATGACGGCCCGGCCGCAACCGACTCTTCAAGATGCTCCGCTCGCCGGGCAGGGACAACGGAGACAGAGGGCAACGAGACAATGAGATTAGGTATTGAACCCGGCCCGACCGGCGGGCCAGGGAAGCCCCTCATCATCGCCACGTCGGTCGCGCTGATCGGAATGGTCATCGTTGCCCTGGTCGAGCCGTGGCTCGGCGGGCACACGCTGCAGGTTCCGGCCTTCGTGCTTCCGGGGCTCGTCATCGCCCTTGTTCTCCTCTGGATCCAGCTGGGGCGATTCGCGGCGAACCGAAGGAGCCTGCGACAGCTGGAGAAGACACACCTGGCGACGATCGAAGCTCTCAGCCTCGCGATCGATGCACGGGATCCCCATACGCGCGGGCACGTGCGGCGCGTCCAGGCCTTCTCTCTGGAGCTTGCGCGCCAGCTCGATCTGCCCGAGGATCAGTTCGCGGCGCTGCGCACCGCAGCGCTGCTGCACGATATCGGCAAGCTCGCCGTTCCGGATCATCTGTTGCACAAAAGAGGGAAGCTCACGGAGCGGGAGCTCCAGAAGATTCAGGTGCACCCGTCGGTGGGATCCGAGATCCTGGGGCACGTCGAATTCCCGGTCCCGGTTCTGCCGATCATACGTCACCATCACGAACGGTGGGACGGCTCGGGATATCCCGACGGTTTGAGAGGTGATGCCATACCACGTGGCGCCCGCCTCCTCGCCGTGGCCGACGCGTTCGAGGCGATGACCTCGGATCGCGTCTACAGAGGCCGCAAGTCAGCCGATGAGGCGTGCGCCCTGATCGAGGCATGGTCGGGAATTCATTTCGACCCCGAGGTGGCCCGGGTCCTGCGCGTCGGTCTACCGGAAATCGCCGCGGCGGGCGAACGTGCGAGCCAGGCGCAGGAGGCGATCACTGAAGACCGGAAGATGGTGGCTGGAGGAAGCGTTCCCCCGGATGCGACGGCGAGCAATCCCGCGGAGGGGCCGCCGGGGGTCCCCGTCGATGCGGGAGGTTTCGGAGAATCGCTACATCATGGCATCACGTCCGACCGCCCCAGGCCCGAAGGCGGAACTGAGGACCTGACCGATCCCGGAAACATCATCACGGTTGGAGGATCGGCGCTCAGGGACATCTCCTCGGCGCATCGCGAAGTCTACGCATTGTACGAGATTGCGCAGACGCTCGGATCCTCACTGCGGCTGGCCGAGGTGCTCGAAATGGTGATCCACCACATTGGCCGGCTCGTCCCGTACTACACGTGCGCGATCTATCTTGCCGACGAATCGGGAGAGACACTCTCCGCGCGCTTTGTTTCCGGGGCCAATGCCAGGGAGTTGCGCGGCCGATCCATTCTGATGGGGGAGGGGATCACGGGGAAGGCGGCCTCCGACCGCACGGCTCGTATCTCGCCCGATGCTGCCCTGGATCTTGCAGGCGCGACGTTCGACACCAGCATCTATTCGACGGTGGCCACGTTCCCGCTCGTCCACGACGGGAAGAGCCTCGGGGCCGTCACACTCTACTACCCGAAGGGCGTGCTGCTCCAGGACGACCACGTGCGGATGATGGACATCATCTCCAAGTTGATGTCAGGAGCGGTCGTTAACGGAACGATCTTCGCCGAGACCCAGGAATCAGCCCTCACGGACGACCTGACGGGGTTGCCGAACTCCCGCTTCCTGCGACAGGTCTTTGACCAGGAGTTGATCCGCAGCCAGCAGGCCGTGCAGCCGATGGCGCTGCTCGAGATGGATCTCGACTCGTTCAAGCAGATCAATGATCGCCACGGCCACCCGATCGGGGATCGATTCCTTTCGGAGGTAAGCCGTGTCCTGAAGAGCAACGTGCGCGACGGCGACATTCTCGTGCGTCTGTCGGGCGACGAGTTCGCGGCGATCCTGCCGCGTACTGGATTTGCGCAGGCAGCGCTTCTCACCGAGCGCCTGCAGCAGGCGGTCGACGTCTTCAGCATCAAACTGGATGGAGGCCGGACGGCTCGAGCCGGTGTATCGATCGGGATCGCCCTCTACCCGGACGACGGGGAGACGTTCGAGGATCTGATGCTCAAGGCCGATTACAACATGTATCAGAACAAGGCGGCGCGAAAGAGCCTGCGGCGGAAACGATCACCCAATATCATCCTATTCCCGATCCAATTACCCGACACCAAGATGTAATCGGAATCAATCGGGACGATCGTCCCGCAGGCTTCCGTAGATTCTCTCCCGGCACTCCCTCTCCATCCGAACGTCCCCGAGGCGGTGATAGATGTCGGCGAGGTGTGTCCAGAGCAGGCGATCGTCGGGAAGCACTTCGAGCGCCTGTTCGTAACGACCCTTGGCGATCTCGTGGTCGCCCTGCAGATGAGCGACATCTCCCGCGTACCCGATCCACCGGGCACCGGCTGCCGTCGAGGCCCCCAGGCTCTGCGCCATCTGGAGCGCCAGATTCTCCGCATCCCGGTAGGAGCGATTCCAGAGGTGAACGAAGAAGGCCTGCTCGGCAACCCAGGGATTCGACACGATCGCCTGCGGATCGTTCGCGCGCAGCGCGGCCATGGTCTCTTCGAGATCACCACGAGCCAGGCCGATCAGAGCGATCGCTACCGGAAAGCGAGGATCGGCGTCCCAGTCGGATCGCAACTGGTCGATGCGGGAGTCGACCTCCTCCCATCGGCCGAGGGCTGCCAACGCCAGCACGATCGAGAGATGGTAGATCCGTCCATCGGGCGCCAAGCGGGCGGCGCGCTCGAACTCACCGAGCGCCCGCCGCGGCCGGCCAGCCTTGAGGTGCGCGCACCCCTGCGACCAGGCATCGACCGCCTCGAGCAGTCGCGCCGTAGACTCCTTGAGAGCCGGATCGCGCGCCAGGCGGGTCGCTGGGGTGCGGGTCAATAACTCCAGCGGGCTCGACCCCTTCTCATGCCGGAGCGCGGCAGTCCCGCCGAAGTCGATCCCGAGATCGCGCAGATCGGCGGCCGGCAGGCAGCCCGGACGTGAGAGAGCGAGGCGCTCGTACTCGAGCCACGCATCGATGAACATTTTACGGCGCCCGGGCGCGACGAGTGACGGGAGATCCACGGGTTCGTCTGCGGACACGATGACGTCATCGACGTAGTACACGACGTTCGAGGTGTCCTCACCCCGGTCACCGATGAACGAGAACTTGTCGACCGCGGAGCGGGGCCGGGCCGAAGCGTTCGGCTGATCTCTCAGGTCGATGATCGG
>JAPUIN010000031.1 GCA_027297005.1 Acidobacteriota bacterium | reverse complement strand
TGTTCGAGCAGGGGAAGAAGAACGCCCCCTGCATCATTTTCATCGACGAGATCGACGCCGTCGGTCGCCACCGGGGAGCCGGCCTGGGCGGCGGCCACGACGAGCGTGAGCAGACATTGAACCAGCTGCTGGTCGAGATGGACGGGTTCGAGTCGAACGAGGGAGTGATCCTGATCGCGGCGACCAACCGCCCCGACGTACTCGATCCGGCACTGCTGCGGCCCGGCCGCTTCGATCGCCGCGTCGTCGTTTCCCGTCCCGACGTGAAGGGGCGGGAGGAGATCCTCCGGGTCCATACGCGCAAGATCCCGATGGCCGACGACGTCTCCCTCGAGGTCCTGGCACGCGGCAGTCCCGGCTTCTCGGGGGCGGATCTCGCCAACCTGATCAACGAAGCCGCTCTGAGCGCCGCGCGCCAATCCAAGAAGCTGGTTTTCATGGAGGACTTCGAGGGGGCCAGGGACAAGGTCCTGATGGGGAGTGAGCGCCGTTCTCTGGTGATCTCCGAGAAGGAGAAGCGGTTAACCGCATACCACGAGGCCGGCCACGCTGTCGTCGCCCACTTCATGCCTCATGCCGACCCGGTCCACAAAGTCACCATCATCCCGCGCGGATCGGCTCTGGGCGTTACCCAGCAGCTGCCGATCGGCGATCGCCACAACTACACCCGGGAGTACCTCGACAGCACCCTGTCGGTCATGATGGGGGGCCGCGTTTCCGAAAAGATAATCCTGGATGTGCTGACGACCGGTGCCGGAGACGACCTGGAAAAGGCAACGGAGATGGCCCGCAAAATGGTCTGCGAGTGGGGCATGAGCGATCAAATCGGTCCGCTGACCTTCGGCAAGAAGGAGGAGCAGATCTTCCTCGGCCGGGAGATCGCCCAGCACCAGGACTACAGCGAGGCGACGGCCGTGCTAATCGATCAGGAGGTCAAGCGGCTCGTGCAGCAGGCATACGCACGGGCGACGGAGGTCCTGAAGACCAACCGTGACGCCCTGATCCGTGTCGCCGAGGCTCTCCTCGAGTACGAGGTTCTGGATGGGGAAGAGGTGGCCGCGCTCGTGAAGGGGGAGGACGTCGCGGAACTGATCGCGCGCAAACGGGCCTCCCGCACACAGGCTCCCGCGGCGCCGGAGGAGTCCGCCGGGCCGGCGGAGCCGAAGAAGCAGGGCGTGGGCGGTCCGGCAATCACGCCCGATCCGCTCAAGCAGCCGTCGTAGCCCGGCGCTGACACGCCTCAAGGACAAACGCATCAAATCAGGACACGACGGCGCATCGCGCCACGATTCACCCTCCCACCGATGATCCACAACGTGCTCGTGCTGGCCTCGGCCGCGCTGCCGGACTCGCGATCGGACCGGCTTCACCTCGGCCTCTCAGCTGACCCCCGCGGCGCGGGCCGCGGAGAGGAGATCATGCGCTTCGTGCGTCTCGAGGCGCTTGGTCCCACAGCAGCCGTCCTGCTCTGCCGGTTGATGATCCGCTGCGGCGGAACAGGGCGGCCGGCCGGGGCGCGGCGTGGCGCCGGCCGCGCCGTGCTTCTCGGCGGCGGCGGGCGGGCATTCGCCACGATGCTGCCTCTGGCGCGCCGGCGGCCCGTGACGCGCGATCCGGCCCTGCAGATCGAGGAGGCATTCGAGCGAGCGGGCACCCCTCCCCGTTCGCTTGCGCTGCGCCGGGGACGGCTCAGTCTGGATGACGGTCCGATCGTGATGGGCATTCTGAACGTCACACCCGACTCGTTCTCGGACGGCGGCCGCTTCGGCCGACCCCGGCAGGCGATTGAACAGGCCCTGCGGATGGCCGACGAGGGGGCCGCGATCATCGACGTCGGTGGCGAGTCGACGCGCCCGGGCTCCCACCCGGTGCCGCTCAAGGAAGAGCTGCGCCGTGTGTTGCCGGTCCTGGAAGGACTGCGGCGCCGTCTGGCGCGGCGGCGCGCCCGGAGCCCCCTCATCTCGATCGACACGACCAAGGCGGAGGTGGCGCGGCGTGCCGCGGAGGTGGGCGCCGACATGGTGAACGACATCTCCGGCCTGTCGTTCGATCCGGCGATGCCGGCGATCGTGGCGGAGACCGGGTTGCCGGTCGTCGTTCAGCACATCCGGGGACGCCCCAGGACGATGCAACGCTCGCCCCGGTACGCGCATCTCCTGCCGGAGATTGCGGCATTCCTGCGACGCCAGATCGCGCTGCTCTCGAGCGCCGGCGTGCGGCCCGATCGGATCGTCATCGACCCGGGTCTCGGATTCGGCAAGCGGCGGCGCCACAACATCGCGATCCTGCGCCACCTGCACGTCCTGAGAAGTCTCGGTCTGCCGATCCTGATCGGCGCCTCGCGAAAATCATTTCTCAGCGGCGCCCTCGAGCTGCCGATCCCGGAACGTCTGGAGGTCAGCCTCGCCGCGGAGGCTTTGGCCCTCGCGGGCGGCGCTGATATCATCAGGGCGCACGATGTCCGGGAAGCGGTGCGCGTCGCCCGCCTCTGCCACGCCGTCCTGCACGGTCCGACATGATGATCCTCTCCTCTCCTGAGGGGCCCGCTCCATGAGCTCGCTCGAAGCTTTTCTCCCGCAGATCGGTTCGTTTGCCTTCGGGTGGAGGGACGCAGTCGATATCCTCCTGATGACCGTCCTGTTCTATCAGGTCGGACTGCTGCTCAAGGGAACGCGGGCCCTGCAGACGCTGATTGGAGTCCTGGTGGTGGTAACGGCGTACTGGCTCACGGCGCCGGGTCGCCCGCTCCATCTGCACACAGTGCACCGGGTTCTCGGGCAAGTCCTGTTCTACGCCCCGTTCGCGATCATCATCCTGTTCCAGACCACGATCCGGCGTGCGCTGTCGCGTCTGGGCCGGACCTCGTTCCTGAGATTGGCGAACCAGGAGATGACCGACACGATGCTCAACGACATCGTCCGGGCCGTTGCCGATCTCGCCAGCCGCCCGACGGGGGCCCTCATCGTGATCGAGGGGGACCAGGCGTTACCCGACCAGCTCGAGTCGGGCACACAACTCGACGCGGCCGTCTCGCGCGATCTGCTGCTCAATATTTTCACGCCGGGATCGCCGCTGCACGACGGCGCGGTGATCATCGGGGACGGGCGTGTGAAGGCGGCCTCCTGCTTCCTGCCGGTGACCAACGATCCGCGGCTGTCCAGCCAGTACGGTTCACGGCACCGCGCGGCGATCGGCCTGACCGAGGAGTACGACTGTGTCGTCATCGTCGTCTCGGAGGAGCGCGGCACGATCCAGGCGGCGGTCGAGGGGCGTCTTTCGGCCGCCATGGGGGCCGACGCACTGAGTCGGTTCCTGCGCGATCGCCTCGCCGTCGGCTCCTCCACCAAGAGCGTCGCGCGGGCCGGGCCGAGCGAAGCCGGAAGGACCGCCTGAGGCCGCCATGCGAATGAACCTGCGCCACAACGCCCTGCGCAAAGCGATCTCATTGGCCCTGGCGGGCGTCTGCTGGATTGTCGTCAGCAGCGAGGAGGACCGGGTCAAAGACTTCTCCGTTCCGATCGTCTACACCGCCCTCCCGGAGAACCTGGAACTGGCCGGCGAGGTGATCGACACGGTCGCTGTCCGCCTGCGCGGAGCCGAACCAACCCTGCGGGACGTGACGGCGGACCGACTCACGGCCCGTATCGATCTGTCGGAGATCCCGCTGGGGGAGCAATATGTCCAGATCAACGCCAAGATGATCAAGGCCCCGCCCGGTGCCACCGTGGTGCGGATCGAGCCGGGCCTCATCCCGCTGCACGTCGAGAAGCGCCTGCAGAGGGAGATCCCCGTGGTCGCCGTCTTCGCGGGACGACCCCCGCCGGGCCACAAGAAGCGCGATCACGTCATCGATCCGGCGGTCGTGACGATCGAGGGGCCGGCGAGCGAGGTGGCGCGGGTGAAGCGGGCGACGACCAGCACGATCTCCCTCGAAGGGGAGACGCAGGATTACGACATCGAGGTCACACCGATCCCCGAGGCCCAACCGGGCAGCCGTGTGCGGGTCGTCCGGCCGACCGGCCCCGTGCGTGTTCACGTTTCGATCGACTCCCCGGAGAGCGGACGCCGCGGTGAATCCCTGCCGTCCATTCTGGACGAGAAGGCGTCGTGAGGAGCGGCCGGCATTGAAGCGTCTGTTCGGCACGGACGGGATCCGAGGGACCGCCGGTGCCTTCCCGCTCGACGAGCCGACCGTGGTGCGCATTGGCGAGGCGCTCGTCTCTTCTCTCGCATCCAGCGCCAACCGGCCCCGCATTCTGATCGGACGGGACACACGCCAATCGGGGCCCGCGATCGAGAGCGCCCTGGCACGCGGTATCGAGACGGCAGGAGGGCGCGTGTACAGGGGCGGGGTCCTCACGACCCCCGCGGTGGCCGGGTTAACCCGGAGCCTCGGGTACGACGCCGGCGTCGTCATCTCCGCCTCGCACAACCCGTATGGGGACAATGGCATCAAGGTGTTCTCCCGCGAGGGGTACAAGCTATCCGATTCGGTGGAGGCCTCGATCGAGGCACGGGTCCTCGACGGCACGGGAACGTGCGAGCCGAACGAGCCGAGGGGACGGACATCCCGGCGCACGAATCCCGAACCGGATGCGGAACGCGAGATCCCCCAGTCGGATCTCCACGACCGGTATCTCGAGACACTGCTGACGGCAGTCTCCAACGGAACCTCCTTCTCCAATCGCCGGGTCGTTCTCGACTGCGCGAACGGCGCGGCCGCCTCCCTCGGACCGGAGCTGTTCCGCCGTGCCGGAGCTGAGGTCCTCGCACTGAATCACACGCCGGACGGGCGGAACATCAACGAGGGATGCGGCGCGCTCCACCCGGAACGTCTGGCGCAGACCGTCCCTGAGCGGCAGGCTCAACTCGGCCTGGCGTTCGACGGCGACGCAGATCGCTGTCTTGCCGTCGACGCCTCGGGACGTGTGCTCGACGGGGATCACATCCTCTTCCTCGCGGCGCGCGACCTGAAGAGCCGCGGCGCCCTGACCGGCGATGCCGTCGTCGGCACGGTGATGAGCAATCTCTGGTTGGAGCAGGCGCTGCGCGCGGAAGGGATTGCGCTCCGGCGGGCCCCGGTCGGGGACAAATACGTCCTTGCGGAGATGCAGCGGGGTGGCTTCATCTTGGGCGGCGAGCAATCGGGCCACATTATCTTCCTGGAACGCGCCACGACGGGGGACGGGCTTCTCACCGGACTGCTGCTGCTGGATCTCCTGGCCCGGACGAACCTCGATCTCGCCGCCTGGGCGGCCACGGTCCGTCCCTGTCCTCAGATCCTGGTGAACGTCCCGGTCCGCTCCCGCCCCGTGCTCGCGGACCACCCGTCCATCGGGCCCGCGATCCGGGAAGAAGAGGTCAGATTGGGGGGGCGGGGAAGGCTCCTCGTGCGGTACTCTGGGACCGAGCCGAAAGCGCGCATTATGGTGGAAGGGGAATCGAAGGAGGCCATCGAGGCGACCGCGGAGCGCCTGAAAATAATCATCCAGAACGCCATCGGTCAGGCCCCGTCCTGACCCTGGCCGGAGGAGCTTTATGCCGGATTCGGTGAGACTCGGAGTCAATGTCGATCACATCGCCACCCTGCGACAGGCGCGCAAGACCGACGAGCCCGATCCGATCGCGGCCGCAGTGATCGCCGAGCTGGCCGGCGCCGACGGCATCACGATCCACCTGAGGGGTGATCGCCGCCACATCCAGGACCGGGACGTCGAGCTACTGCGCCGCACCGTGCGAACCCGTCTGAATCTCGAGATGGCCGCCAACCCAGCCATGGTGACGATCGCGGCGACCTACAGGCCGGATCACATCACGCTCGTTCCCGAACGGCGCGAGGAAGTGACGACCGAGGGGGGGCTCGACGTCCTGCTCAACCTGACGCTCGCGCGCAAAACGGTCGCCGAGATCCGCGAAGCGGGAATACAGGTGTCGATCTTCGCCGATCCCGACTACGACCAGATCAAGGCGGTTGCGAAGCTCGGCGTCCAGATGATCGAACTCAATACCGCCAAGTACGCCGAGGAGCGGCGCGACGAGCAGGTCGCGCAGGAGGCGGAGGCGATCGCCCACGCGGCACGCGCCGCTGCCAAGATGGGACTCCGTGTGCTGGCGGGGCACGGCCTCGATTATCGGAACGTCCGTCGCATCGTCCGGATCCCTGAGATCGAGGAGCTGAACATCGGCCACTCGATCGTCGCGCGCGCCTCGCTCGTCGGCATGGATCGGGCCGTACGCGACATGAAGGAGCTCCTGCGCCGATGAAGCGCTACCCGCTCTACGATCCCCCGGAGTACATCGACTTCGAGGTGGACGCCACCGTAATGGAGGAGTACCGCGAGACGCTTGGCAGGGATCCCCGTCGCCGCGCCGTGATCGAGCGGCTCGGACCGGGTGATCTGATCCGGCTTTACGAGGGGATGGTGCGGTTCCGCCTGCACGACATCGCCCTCAAGCGCTGGGTCCGGCAGGGGATCATCTCCAAAGCGTGGCTTGGCACGGGGGAGGAGGCGGTGACTGTCGGCAGCGTCCGGGCGCTCCGCAAGGGGGACCAGGTCGGCCCGATGATTCGCAACGCCGGCGCCTGTCACGAGATGGGAATGCCGGTGGCGCAGATGTTCAAGGCATACCTGGGAACCGGCGACCAGATCACCCGCGGCCGGGACCTGCACACCGGCGATCCCGCGCTCGGTGTCATCCCGCCAAACAGCCTGATGGCCAGCCTGGTGCCGGTCTTCACCGGCATCGGCCTGGCCTTTCTACAGCGCGGTGAAGACCGTATCGCGCTGACCTACGTCGGCGACGGCGCCAGCAGGACGACCGCCTTTCACGAGGGGTTCAACCTGGCCGCGGTCCTCAAGGTGCCGGTGATCATCGTCCTGCAGGACAACCGGATCGCCCTCGGCACCCCCATCGAGAAGCACAGCTCCGGAAAGATGGAGGCCCTCGGGCCGGCCTACGGCGTGCCGGGTCTCATCTGTGACGGCAACAACGTCCTGGATGTCCACGCGGCCACGGCCCTGCTGGCCGCAGAATGTCGCTCTGGGGGGGGGCCCCGCCTGCTGACGGCCAAGACCTTCCGGATGGGCGGCCACGCCACCCACGATGAGGCGGAGGCCCGGGCCATCCTCCCGAAAGAACAATTTCGTTATTGGGGATTGAGGGATCCGATCGGGACCTTTGAGGGTTATCTTGTAGAGGATGGTCCGTCTCTGGACGGCCGCCGGCGAGCTGGTAAGTGCCGCCAGGAGGCCAACCGAGGCCTTCTCGAGGAGGCCGAGGCACGTGTTCTGGCCGAGGTCGAAGGGGCCGAAAAGGAGGCTCTGCTGAGCCGGAAATCGCGCATGCCCGAGCCAGCGGATGCAGTCGTCGGGGTCTACGCGAGCATCTGAGCCAACGGTCGATCGCTCCCCGGTGAGGGGGTGAAGAAGCGATCGGCGCAACACTCTGACTGACGGGTGGAACAAACGACCGCCGGGCGAGGAGCACCATGACTACGCCAAGCGCCACTAAGACACTGCTCGGGAAAGAGGCGGATCTCGTCGCGCTGCGTCGCGTCGGGCTGAGCCGTGACAGGCTTATCGGGATCTTCCGGACGATGGTCCTGTCGCGTCGGATCGACGACAAGGAGATCCAGCTCAAGCGACAGAATCGAATCTACTTCCAGGTCAGCGGCGCCGGTCACGAGGCGGTCCTCACAGCGGCCGGCATGCTGCTCCGCCCCGGGGTGGATTGGGTCTATCCCTACTATCGTGACCGGGCGCTCTGTCTGCAGCTCGGCGTCACCCCCAAGGAGATGTTCCTGCAGGGGGTCGGAGCCGCGGCCGACCCGGCCTCGGGGGGCCGCCAGATGCCGAGCCACTGGGGCCACGCACGGCTGCGGATCGTGTCGCAGTCGAGCGCGACCGGCACCCAGTTTCTGCAGGCGGTCGGATGCGCCGAAGCCTGCCGCATGCAGGAGCCGGATAGCGACACCATCACCTACGTCTCGGCGGGTGAGGGGGCGACCAGCGAGGGTGAGTTCTGGGAAGCGATCAACGCCGCCTGCCTGAGGCGGGCGCCGCTCCTCTTCCTGATCACCGACAATCAGTACGCCATCTCGGTGCCGGTGGAGGCACAGACGACCGGCGGCAGCATCTCGAAGGTGCTCTCCAGCGTACCGGGTCTGACTCTCCATGAGGTCGACGGCTGCGATCCGATCGCCTCATACATGGTGCTCCGGGAGGCGATCGGCCAGGCGCGAAAACCCGACGGCGGTCCGGTCCTCGTACACGCTCACACAATCCGGCCTTATTCCCACTCGCTATCGGACGACGAGCGCCTCTACCGGGCGCCGGAAGAACGGGCTGACGATGCACGGCGCGATCCGATCCCCTCCTTCGCCAGGTTCCTCGTGGAGTCCGGCACGGCGACAGAGGCGTTCCTGGATGCCATCCGTGAGGAAGTCGATAGCGAAGTGACCGAAGCGGCCGACGCGGCGCTCGCTGCCGACCGGCCCGATCCGGCGAGCATCACCGCGCATGTCACCTCCGCCGAGATCGATCCGACCTCTTCCCGATTCGACGTTCCGCCGCGCCTCGACGGTCCGCCGAAGACGATGGTCGATCTGGTGAACGCCTGCCTGCGTGACGAGATGGAACGCGACGAGCGCATCATCGTCTTCGGCGAGGACGTGGCCGACTGCACGCGCGAGCAACACCTGAACGAGGTGAAGGGAAAGGGTGGCGTCTTCAAAGTGACGCACAACCTGCAGCGTCGCTTCGGCACCGACCGTGTCTTCAACAGCCCGCTGTCCGAGGCCGCGATCGTCGGCCGCGCGATTGGCATGGCGACGCACGGCTTGCGGCCGGTGGTCGAGATTCAGTTCCTCGACTACATCTGGCCGGCGATGATGCAGATCCGCAACGAACTTGCGGCCCTGCGCTGGCGATCGAACGGAGCCTTCTCCTGCCCCGTCATCATACGCGTCGCCGCCGGAGGCTACCTGAGCGGCGGCGGTATCTACCACAGCCAGAGCGGCGAGGTCCTGTTCACCCACATCCCCGGTCTGCACGTCGTGATGCCGTCCAACGCGCTTGACGCCAATGGACTGCTGCGCACGGCGTTGCGCTCGGAAGATCCGGTTCTGTTCCTCGAGCACAAGCATCTCTACCGCCAGATCTACAACAAGAGCCCTTACCCCGGCCCCGACCACTCGATCCCGTTCGGATTGGCGCGCGTCGTGCGTGTTGGGGGGGACGTGACCGTCGTCACCTACGGCGCGCTCGTCGAGCGGTCACGGCGAGCCGCCGAGGCGCTCGCCCGCGAGGAGGGGATCGAGGCGGAGGTCATCGATCTGAGGTCCCTCTCCCCGTTCGACTGGGAGACGATCGCGGCGTCGGTCGGCAAGACGGGCAAGGCGCTCGTCGTGCACGAGGACGTGCGATCGTTCGGTTATGGCGCCGAGATCGCCGCCCTCATCGCCGACCGGTTGTTCGAGTATCTCGACGCCCCGGTCCGGCGACTCGCGGCGCGCGATACCTTCGTCGCGTACGAACCGGGTCTCGAGAAGGCGATCCTGCCCCAGATTGACGACGTCAGGCGGGCGATCCTCGATCTGAACCGTTACTGATCACCACGAGCCGCGGCGCCTATCATCGACACTAGCTGCCCGTCGACAGGCGGATGGCAAAGCCGATCTCCTCGGCGCTGTCGGTGAGTCCCTTCGTGATGATCAGCCCGGTCGTTCCGCCCCCCGACGAGCGCATGAGCAGGGTTCCGCGGATGACGCGATAGTCATCGGCCTCGATCATCGCTGCGGTCGGCATCCCGTTCATGTCGAACACCTGTAGGCTCCGAACCCCCGGCGTGACGTTCTCGATCTCCGCCTGCCATCGCGCCCGCGGGGTCACGACGGCGAATCCCGCCATCAGGCGCACGCGATCGTCGATGTCGAGTCCGCTGCGGCTCCCCATGAACCGGAAGTTAAAGTCCCCCAGCAGCTGGAACGAATTGCCGAGCGGCTGAATGTACCTGAGGCCGAGCGACCAGTCCCGCTCCCCGGTGCCGAGCCCCTTCTTGTGGTCGGCCGTCGGGATTTTCCATTCGAACATCCAGGAGACGAACGGCGAATTCCCCTTACCACCGCGTTTCAGGTAGCTCTCATCGCGCAGAATGATGTCGCCGAGACCGGATTCGGATCCTCCGGCACGGCTCCTCTGGTACGACGGCGCGCCGGGACCGCCGGCCCCGATCACCATCGGCCCGTCCATGGTCATCGTGACGCGACCGGTTCCCTTGATCCGGGTGTAGGGAAGGATGATGGTGAGGCGCCCTCCGGGGCGGTGGATCGTCATCTCCAGCGGGATGCTGGAGAGGGTGATCTCGTCATCACCTTCAAAATCCCCCTCGTAGCTGTACCGGCCGAGGGCGAAATCGACCGCCGCCGCCCTGGCCCCGCCCGGAGCGCAGAGCAGGAGGGCCAGGCCACAGCAGGCGAGCCGGAGGATTCGCTGGGTGGACCGAGGCGGGATCATCGGCAGGGAGTTTACCCCGTTTTGCCTTACGGGTTGCCACCTCGCCGGAAACGAATTAGCTTTTCGGCTATAGTGATGAACACGGTGCGACTGAAGGCAGGCCACCATGTCTAATTGGACGCTCCGGCTCGTCCCGATCCTCCTGATTGGCTGCGCATTGATGGCGCTCCCCTCCCCCGCTCCGGCGATCCCGTCCAAGGAGGCCCGCACCCTCTCGTTCCGGCTGCAGACCGAGGGAATGCGTCTTTACAAGGAGGGGAAATACGAGGACGCGGCGGAGGCGTTCCGGCAGGTCGTCAATATCAACCTGAATTCGTTCCTGGCCTACTACTATCTCGGGGCTTCGCTGGTCGCCAGCCGCCGCTATGGCGAGGCGATCGAGCCCCTGAAGTACGCCCTCGATCTCCAGCCCGACTACATCCAGGCCCACGTCGTGCTCGGCGACGCCTACCTCAAGCAGGGGGACTCGAACGAGGCGAGGGCCGAGTATCTGAGGGCGCTCGACCTGCAGCCGAGTTACGCGCCGGCCATTGATGGGCTCGGCCGACTTTTCGAGAGCATCGGCAAGCAGACGGAGGCGGAAGAGCAGTACCGCAGGGCGCTGCAGATCAACGTCGCGTTCGCCGACGCCTACACGCACCTGGGTGATCTCTACCTGCGTCAGGATCGCCTCGACGATGCCATCGATCTATTTCTGAAGGCCATTTCGGTCAAGCTCGACTTCTCCAGCGCCTACACCCGCCTCAGCGTCGCCTACGCCCGCCAGGGACGATCCGACGACGCCATCGCGGCGGCGCGCAAGTCGCAGGAGCTGTCCCCCTCCGACCCCGAGCCGTACGTCGCTCTGGCGCGCATCTATCTCGATCTTCAAGCGTACCGGCGCGCCGAGGCGGAGATCCTGTCGGCGCTCGCGCAGGATCACGATCACCCCGGCGCCCACCTCGTGCTCTCAGATCTCAAGCGATCCCAGGAAGAGTTCGAG
This sequence comes from Acidobacteriota bacterium, assembly GCA_027297005.1. The sequence goes on along the minus strand of JAPUIN010000031.1, from coordinate 833 downwards.
CCGGCGCGCGAGATCCTGGAGGATCTGTACGAGCGCGGGATCGAGGATGCCCAGATGCGACGCGCCGTCGGGGAAGCGCTCGAGAAAGCCCGTGCGGATGCGGCCCGGTACGCCGTGCTGCGCGATCGGTCCGTAAGCGATCCTCCCCGGCCGGAGGCCCTGCTCGAGCTGGCCCGGTTCCTGTCGTCTCGGGGTGCGCACCGCCGCGCCGCCGATCGAATCGAGCGGACGATCGCGCTGCTGTCGCCGGCCGAAGAACGGCCCATGGAGACCGAGACCAGCTCGGATGATGGACAGGGGCCGGAGGATGGTGACCCGGAAGCGCCGTCACTTGACCCCCTCCGCTTCGAGCTGGGGCTCGAATACCTGGCGGGCCGGCTCTACACCCGCGCCCTCATGATGTTCCAGGAGATGGCCGATCCCCGCTCCTCGGCACCGGCCTCTCCCGACCTCCGTTCCCGGGCTCTGTTCAACATGGGGGTGGCGTGCGCGGGGCTGGGGCTGGACCGGCGCGCCGTCGCGGCCTTTTCAACCTATCTGGGCGACCGCCCCGACGATCCGGAAGCGCATCTTTACCTTGGCAACGCCTACTTCCGCCTCGGCTACAAGTATGACGCGCGCGGGGCATGGACCCTTTATCTAGAACAGGCCGGCCCGTCGCCGCTGGCGCGCCGAGGACGCGTGCTGCGCGAGGAATGCCCCGCGGCGCCGGCACCGGCCGGCGCCCTGCCGGGGCGCGAGACGGCCACTTCGACGATCGACAGCAAGGAGGCATCGTGATCCGGTACGCGATCATTCTGATCCTTCTGATCTTTCTTCCGATCCCCCTCGTT
>JAPUIN010000309.1 GCA_027297005.1 Acidobacteriota bacterium | reverse complement strand
TCAAGGTAACGTCCCTCGGGCGTCAAATCGCCAGCGCAATATATAGTTTTCGTAACCGAGTCAGGCAAGTGAAACGAGCACAATTCTGAAATCGACAATCCTCCCGTGAGGATCGAGTGGGTCCTCTTTCACCTCATCAGGAGGGGCCGAAGGGCCAGATCACTCGCCAAGGAGGTGCCTGCGCCAACGTGGCATCCGCCTGAAGCCCCCAATCGGCGGGGGCTCGAGAGAGCCGGATAGAAACAATGCCCGTCGCGGCTTGCTAATTCGACATCATCCCGGCGGACCTGGCGTCAAATCCCGTAAGTGATATTCCTGATTCGAGATGCGCGGAGGCAACCGAAAGAATTGCCGTTTATTTTTTCGTTGACAATAACAAATTTGGTCGTAGGCTGATGTCAGAAAAGCAACGCACTAGTTCTCGAAGAGGCAGGACGAAAGAGGCTAACAAATCGGTCGCTGCGCTGTAGCTACGATTCCGGGTTTGCGGCGAGTCCGGGCCTCGTATCGGCAGCGACCGGTTCTCTCTCCCTCCGACGGGTAGGATGCAGTTCCTGCCCGTTTATACCGGGGCGGCGGTCTGATGGGACCGTCGCCCTTTTTTCCATTTGTATGCCGGTCGGGGTCAGGCGTCGCTCATCGTTGGCGTGTCGTCGGCGTACCGCTGCCGGATGGACGGTTTTCTCATTCGGCTTCGGGAGGGGAAGCCATCGCCGATCCAGAAGGTGTCCGGCCCGCACGTTGGAGAGTGCGCGCAGAAGAGACTTCTTGATGCCCGGATGATTCGTCTCCATCTTCTGTAGCAGAACCTTCATCCGCATCCGCTGTAGGGAATAGTCGCCGCATGCGGGACAGGCGCAGCAGATCACCGGAAAGCCGACCTCCCCGGAAAGCCGGCGGATATCCTCCTCCCAGGCATAGCAGAGGGGACGGATGACGGTGTTGCGGCCGTCCCGGGATCGCAGGATCGGTGGCATGGAACAGAGTTCGCCATTGAAGAACTGGCTCATCAACAGGGTCTCTATCAGATCATCGGCATGATGCCCGAGAGCGATCTTGTTGCAACCGAGCTGTGGCGCCAGCCGGTAGAGAACACCCCGCCGCAAACGGGCGCACATCGAGCAGTGGGTGTCCTGGATCGCCATCGTTTCGTCGATCACTCCGGCGATGTTGGTGCGCTCGATGTGATAGGTGAAGCCGTGCTCGCGGAAATAGCGCTCCAGAACATCGGTTCGGAACCCGCGATACCCCTGGTCGACGTTGACGGCCAGAAGCTCGAACTTCACCGGTGCGCGGCGGCGCAGGCGCTCGAGAAGATGCAGCATGACGAACGAATCCTTCCCGCCCGACATGGCACAGAGAATCCGGTCCCCCTCCTCGATCAGCTGAAATTCCTCGATCGCCCGGCCCATACTGCGAGCCAGACGCTTGGTCAAATTTGAAGAACGCTTTGACATGAGCTGGATTATAGCGCGAGGCGTTGATCAAACAGCCACCGAATTCCGGCCAGGCGCCTCAAACTGGGGATGCCTCAGGGACAACCCCGATTGACAGTGCTGGATGCATTTGCTAATAGGTATTGACTCACCCGTGTTCCACTGATTCGACGGAAAGGCAGCCAAGTAAGGAGTGGCGATGAACAAGGCCGGGTTGATCAGCCGAGTCGCACGGGATACCCGCATCACCAAGGTCCAGGCAGCGCGCGTCGTCGACTGCCTGCTCGATCACATCACGCGAGCGCTGAAGCGGGGAGATCGAGCCAGCCTCGTCGGCTTCGGGACCTTCAACGTCGCGCGGCGCCGGGCGCGCACGGGACGGAATCCGCAGACCGGAACGCCGATCACGATTCCGGCACGCCGGATCGTGCGGTTCACCGCGGGGAAATCTCTCAAAGCCGACGTTCGCTGATCGCGACGTTCCGGTCGATCTTCGTAACCGCGCAAGAACCGATTTGCTTGACGGACGGGTGAGCCTATATTAGCCTGTGCGCCCTGTCGTGTGTCGTTGTGCGGTGACGCGAACATGGACACAGGCCGTCAAGATTCCATCTGGGAGGGATAACCAGTTCATGGATATGTTTCTGCTGTTTGCCGTCATCTTCCTGTCCGTCCTGTTCGGCGTCGGGCTGAGCGCCCTGATGCTCTCCCTTCTGTTCAAGCTCATCCTCAAGTTCTCCAAGGGTCGGATCGGCGACGTGTCGGTCGCCCCGCCACGCGTGCCGTCGGGCGCATCCCAGTCCTAGCGCGCATTGCTCACCAGGCTCCTGCCGCGACCGTGGATCTGGCCGCCCTGACGGGCTAGCTCGAATCACAGTCTCGAGATCTGAGGGTTTTACCTGCCCCCGGCGACGTGCGGGGTGGGGGAGGGTCTCGCCGGGCCGTAAAACAGGACGTAGAACATGTTGTCCTGGAAGCTCCGGTTGGTTGGCAGCATGCCGTGGGACTCGCAGAAGAAAAACGTCGAGGCGAAGGTGCGGCTGCTGCGCGCGCCGCCCGGCTCGTCGAGGCGGCCGCTCAACGCCAGGAGTGACTGGGTCGTGACCGTCCCGTCGCCCGGCGCCAGCATCGCCTTCTGCAGCTGTTTGAGGACCTTGTCGGGGACGCGTTCGTCGTCGAACAGAGTGACTGTCCCCGCGTTCGTCTCCTGCAGCACCGCCCGGTCGAGGGTCGGGATGCAGTCCGATCCGAAGAGGTGGACCGGCACCGGAGACGCGTGCTCTCCCTCTCGGGCCAGCGCCGTGTGGAATTTGCGGGCGCGATCAAGAGCCGCCACCAGGAAGGCGCGCATCTTCTCGATCCGCTGCTCGGCGGAGGCGGAGGTCTTGCAGTCCTCGCCGGCGATAGTCCCCGCACGGCCTCCGTCGAGGCGACGTGGATCGAAGACCGACCAGCCGTTCCGCACCCACTCGTCGGCGTCGTAAAGATCCTTGTCGATCAGGTTCCCCTCGGTGTCGACCAGGTGGCCGCGCCCATCGTGCGGCATCAACTGGTAGACCGACGGCATGGT